>JAOZKX010000221.1 GCA_029935135.1 Desulfocapsa sp. | reverse complement strand
TCGGATGGATGGCGGCACAGATTTCAGTGAGGCCCTGGAGGCAATGATAATTGTGGGAAGGGTCATAAGAGTCAAGACCAGGCCCCCAACAAGAGGGGCGGAACGGGGCATGCCGAACACATTGAGAAAGACAGCCAATCCCAGCAGCCCAAAGACAATGGAGGGAACAGCGGCAAGGTTATTGATGTTTACCTCAACAAGATCTGTCCACCTGTTTTTCGGGGCAAACTCTTCAAGATAGACCGCAGTGGCAACACCAACAGGAAAGGAGAGAAGGAGGGTCACCGCCAGAACAAAGAGAGAACCTGTCATCGCACCGCGTATCCCGGCAAGTTCCGGTTCTCTGGAATCTCCGGCTGTGAAAAAAGTAGTATTAAACTTTTTTTCAAGCCTCTTCTCTACTGTCAAATGATCAATCCAGGAAATCTGCTTATCATTCAGCCTCCTGTCACTTTCCTGAACATCTCGACGAATATAACCTTTTAAAAGCATATCCACTTCGTCATCAGCGGGCAACCAGACAGCCAGAGTCGTACCAATAATCGAGCTGTCTTTCATAACCATTTTCTGCAGAGAAAATGAAGCCCCCGAACTGACAAGCGCATACAACTTGCGTTTATCCTTACGCCCTTGCACATCAGGAAAATGGCTTCGCAATGCGTTTTTAACCAGGGCTCCGTAATCTGCAGAGGCCAGATTATCAACAGCAAACTCCTGCTGATCAAAATGGATATCCAGCAGAACCTCCGTCTGCCAGAAGGCAGACCAGCCATTAAAAGCAATGGAGACAAAAAGCAGACCGAGAAAGGAAATACTGGCAATAACAGCCCCCAACCCGCAACGACGGAACCATCGTTCACGCCGATAACGCCGACCAATTCCTCTATTAATCAGATCCATACTGCTCTCTTTTTTCCCAGCCATAAAAACACCCCCCCAAACCGCAAACCAAAGACCCAACGCCCAATACCCAATACCCAACACCTAAAACCTAATACCTAATACCTAATACCTATTCCCTACTCATATTCTTCCCGATAGCGACGCACCACATACAGTGCAATCACATTCAGGACCAGTGTCACAAGAAAGAGCAGCAACCCCAGGGCAAAAGCCACCAGAGTCTTTGGACTGTCAAACTCCTGATCCCCCACCAGCAATGTGACAATCTGCACAGTCACCGTGGTGACAGCCTGTAATGGGTTTGCCGTGAGGTTGGCAGAGAGTCCAGCTGCCATCACCACTATCATTGTCTCTCCTATTGCCCGTGAAGCGGCAAGCAGAACACCACCGACAATTCCCGGCAACGCTGCCGGAATCACAACATTTACAATCGTCTCACTCTGGGTTGCCCCAAGGGCATAGGAGCCGTCACGCATTGCCTGTGGAACGGCATTGATTACATCGTCAGATAGGGAGGAGACAAAAGGGATAATCATAATCCCCATGACCAGACCGGCGGCCAGAGCACTTTCCGAAGAAACGGCCAACCCGACGAACTCTCCACTGTCACGAATAAAGGGGGCAACAACAAGGGCTGCAAAGAATCCATAGACAACAGTTGGTACTCCAGCGAGAATTTCCATAATCGGTTTTGCCCAGGCCCGCACCCGGGTGCCTGCATACTCAGAAAGATATATGGCAGACATCAGACCAATGGGCACAGCCACTGACAGGGCAATCCCGGATATCATAAAGGTACCGCTGAGAATGGGGATAGCACCAAAACTCCCGGAGCTGCCAGCCTGATCAGCGCGCATGGCCATCTGCGGACTCCACTTGGTTCCAAAAAGAAAATCTGTAACGGGAACATGCTGAAAAAAGCGGATGGATTCAAAAAGTACAGAAAGGACAATACCTATGGTGGTCATGATGGCGATGGTGGAGCAGCAAACCAGCCCGATGTACACAACTCGCTCCACATGGTTCCGTGCCCGCATCTCCGGACGAATTCTAGCATAGATATAGAACGCCGAAATAAGAGCCAAGGAGAACATCAGTATCCCCAAGGCCATCGTGCTGATCCGTTCCATGCCAAGATATTGAATGGCAGCCTTTTCCAATACGGGATCAATATCCCTTGCGGCCACATGGCCTGCTACCAGATTGCGCAGATCATTGACCAGCAGATTCGACTGATCAGCCGACAGATTCTGCATTGATTCCGGCAGGGTTTTCAGGGCCATCATCGTTAATACAGAATCAGAGGACACCATCCAGAACACAAAAAACAAAAGTGGTGGCAGAGCGCACCAGAGGGCAGTCAGCATCCCGTAATAGCCTGGCTGAGAATGCAATTTTCCCGTGTTCTTTTTCTCCACCGCAAGGCCCAAGGCCCGCTTTTTTCCCAGTATGTAAGCAAGTGCAGTGATTGTCAGGAGGACAACAAGAAAGAGAGACGGAGACATATCAGTCTGCCTCCCCGCGGACAATTTTCCCTTCTACCAGGTAGATGACTTCTTCGGCAATATTCTTGATACGATCACCAATCCGTTCAAGATGACGGGCCAGCAGATACAAATTCACCAGACATTTTGCATGCCCTGGCTCCCGGTTTAACTCACGGGTCACATCATGATAGGCCTTATTTCGAAGCCTGTTCACCTCTTCATCTTCAAGAAAAATTGCACGGGCAAGATCAGCATTTTCAGTCACCAGGGCATCAAGACCCAACTTAAACATATGCTGGACCTTGCCGGCCATTGGCTGGTAATTAATACTGAATGTCAGGCTCGAGTCCTTACTGATTGTCTGCACACGTTTTGCAATATTCACTGCAATATCTGCAATTCGCTCCAACTCATTGTTTATTTTTATAATAGCAATAAGCAGACGCAGGTCACCGGCAACAGGCTGATGCAGAGCAAGGATCTTCAAACACTCTTCCTCTACCTCTATCTCCATATCATCAATCTCCCAGTCGGAACTGATGATTTCATCCAGACATTCCGAGTCCCTGGTCTGCATCGCCAGGCAGGATTTCTGCAGACGATCCTCGACCAGGGATCCCAGGACCATAAATTTCTTTTTCAGGTTATCAATTTCTCTATGAAAAGTAAGCTGGTGCGCCACGACTATCTCCTCCATGTGTTTTTCTCTATGTGTCCATTAGAACCTATCTGTTTTCAGTTTTGGTTAGGGCTTTGTTAGGATTGCGTTAGGAAGTGATTTTTCCTTGCAAGGAGAAAATAGCAAGGTAGGATTACACTGGAATCAGGAAGTTGCAAGAATAGCAAAGGGAGTGTACGCAGGTGGAGAAACCAACCATTTTAGTTGTTGAGGATGATGCTGATATTCAACAGCTTGTCAGTTACAATCTGATAAAATCAGGATTCAATGTCACCTGTGCCGATTCAGGAGAAGACGCTCTGCGGCTACTGGACCAGGAAGAGGTTGATCTTATTATTCTTGATCTGATGCTCCCCGGGAAAAATGGCTTTGAAATCTGTTCCCTGATCCGCAGTGATCAGGAGCACCAGCAACCTCCAATCATCATGCTTACAGCCAAAAGTGAGGAGGATGACATTGTCACCGGTCTTTCCTGCGGCGCGGATGATTATGTGACAAAGCCATTCAGCCCACGGGTCCTTATTGCCCGTGTGCAGGCAGCGCTACGCCGTAAACCGGAAACAATGGTAGAAGATCAGGAAGAAGATCAGGAAAGCATTGCCATCCATTCCATGCTCATTCATCGGGGCCGTCATGAAGTCACGGTGGCAGGAGAACAGATCCATCTGACAGCCACTGAATTTACCATTCTGGAACAACTTTCAACGCGTCCGGGCTGGGTATTTACCCGCCAGCAGATCATTGATAGAATTCGCGGCTATGATTACCTGATAACCCCCCGAGCAGTTGATGTGCAGATCTTTGGCCTTCGCAAGAAACTTGGAAAAATGGGCAATTATATAGAAACCGTCCGCGGCATTGGATACAGACTGAAAGAATAACAGTTTTCCATTGCACTCAATAACGTATCAACAGAAACCACCATATTTATTATGAACAACAGACGATTTTTCTGGCAGATTTTCCCAGCCGCACTCCTTATCATTATCGCCTCAATAGTTGCCACCAACTGGTACGGCAGCAACATGATCCGCTCCTTTTACTATCATGAGATAGAGGAAGACATTAAGGCCCGTGGCCTGCTGCTTCGTCCTCATATTCTCCATCTCCTGGAAAGCCATCAGGGTCACCTGCAGGAGTTCTGCCGTGAAAGCGGGCGGGCTGCCAAAACCCGACTTACCGTCATTGCAGCAAACGGCACAGTCCTCGCCGATTCCAACGAGAATCCAGAGCAGATGGACAATCACAAATCCCGGCCGGAAATTGAAACAGCCCTGGCCGGACAGACGGGAGCTGCACTGCGCCACTCAAAAACCCTTGATCAGAATATGCTCTATGTGGCAATCCCATTGCAGGAGGACAGATCATCGAGTACTGTTCTCCGTCTTTCTGTCCCCGCCACTTCTCTTGATACGGTGCTTTCCACCATTGGCACCAAACTGCTCTTCGGAACCTTTCTTATTGCCCTTATCGCTGCACTTCTCTCCTACTACCTGGCCCGGCGA
>JAOZKX010000220.1:2730-4575 GCA_029935135.1 Desulfocapsa sp. | reverse complement strand
CAAAGCTGATGATAATCCTAATATTGGTATCTCTGAAATCATTATTGGTAAACAGCGAAATGGCCCCACCGGTACGGTCAAATTGACATTCATCAAAGAATTCACTATGTTTGAGAATCTAAGTAGTTATGATGAACCTGACGGTTTCCAGTCTGAGTAGACTTTTAATTTTTTAATTATCCAAACAGCCAATTATTGCATAAAGGCAGCAACCATGTCCATCAGTACAAGCCCTGAAAAGTATTACGATTTCCAATCTATTGAAGAAAAATGGCAGACTCACTGGCTGGAAAATGCCACTTACAGGGCCACCATTGACGAATCCAAGGAAAAATATTTTGTTCTTGAAATGTTTCCCTATCCTTCAGGGCGTATCCATATGGGCCATGTGCGAAACTACTCCATCGGTGATGTCGTAGCCAGATACAAACGGTTCCGTGGCTTTAATGTCCTCCATCCCATGGGCTGGGATTCATTCGGTTTACCTGCTGAAAATGCCGCAATCAAAAATGACTCCCACCCAGCACGCTGGACCTATGACAATATCGATTATATGCGTGATCAACTGCGTCAACTTGGCCTTTCCTACGACTGGGAAAGGGAAATTGCCACCTGCAATCCGAAATATTACCGCTGGGAACAGCAAATTTTTCTGGAGATGTATGAAAAGGGCCTTGTTTACCAGAAGAACACCAGTGTCAATTGGTGCAACTCCTGCCAGACGGTCCTTGCCAATGAACAGGTGATTGACGGTTGCTGCTGGCGATGTGATGAAGAGGTCCTTGCCAGAAGCATGAATGGCTGGTTCTTTAAAATCACGGCCTATGCAGATGAACTCCTGGATGATCTTGGCAAACTCAAAGGCTGGCCTGAAAAGGTTCTTACCATGCAGCGCAACTGGATTGGTAAATCAAAGGGCCTCCAGTGCGATTTTCAGGTTGCTGGAATAGAAGAAAAACTTTCCATTTTCACCACTCGGCCAGACACCATTTTTGGTGTCACCTTTATGTCCATTGCAATTGAGCATCCTCTGATTAAAAAATTATTGCATAACAATTCCCGGAAAGTGGAAATTCAGTCCTTTATCCATCGTATTGGCAATGAGAAACAGCAACAGTCAAATAGTGATCTCACCGTAAAGGAAGGTGTTTTTACCGGCTGCTACTGTATAAATCCTTATAACCAGCAAAAGATACCCATTTATATCGCCAATTTTGTCCTTATGGGATATGGCACGGGTGCTGTAATGGCTGTCCCGGCCCACGATCAGAGAGATTTTGAATTCTCATCAAAATATGAATTACCAGTAATTCCTGTAGTTATTCCCCAGGGTCTTGATTTAGACGGACAGCAGATGAGTGAAGCCTCCACTGAACCCGGTATCCTTGCAGCCTCCGGTAGTTTTTCCGGAATGTCTTCAAAAGATGCCAAACAGGCAATCATTGACCATGCCATTGAAAACGACTTTGGTTCCGCTCTCACAACATACAGATTGCGCGACTGGGGAATATCCCGGCAACGCTACTGGGGTGCCCCTATTCCCATAGTCTACTGTGATAAATGCGGTGTACAGGGTGTTCCCGTTGATCAGCTACCTGTTACCCTTCCTGAAGACAAGGATTCCGATCAAAACGAATGTGCCCCACTCCATCAGCGAAGTTCTTTTTACACCACCAGCTGTCCACAATGCGGCGGTGAAGCCAGGCGCGAAACCGATACCATGGATACATTTGTAGAATCTTCATGGTACTTTGCCCGCTACACCTGTCCCCAATATACTGATTCACCCTTAAATAAAGAAGAAGCCTCCCACTGGCTTCCGGTGGACCAATACATTGGTGGTGT
>JAOZKX010000220.1:0-2720 GCA_029935135.1 Desulfocapsa sp. | reverse complement strand
GAGCATGCCATCCTGCACCTGCTCTACTCACGCTTTTTCACCAAAGTCTTAAGAGACCTTGGGTATCTCGATATTGATGAACCTTTCACCAACCTGCTGACACAGGGGATGGTTATCAAAGACGGCTCCAAAATGTCTAAATCCAAAGGCAATGTGGTGGATCCCAGTGATCTTATCAAAGAATACGGCGCAGATACGACCCGTCTTTTCAGTCTCTTTGCCGCCCCACCAGAAAAAGATCTGGAATGGAATGCCAAAGGAGTTGAGGGCTGTTTTCGTTTTTTAAATCGTATCCATCGTTTCGTTATCAACCATTCAGAGGCGTTGGACGATGGTCAGGGTGCCATACCCACAAAGCTTAATGCCACAGAAGCACAGTTGCATCGAAAAACCCACCAGACTATACAAAAAGTAACCCAGAACATTGAAAACAATTTCCATTTCAACACAGCTATCAGTGCAGTAATGGAACTCGTGAACAGTCTAACGGCACTCACAGGCGATAAAGCAAAAGAGCCTGTACACAATGCTCTGATATACGAAGCGGTTAACGCGATTCTTATTCTCCTCTGCCCCATTGTCCCTCATTTTTGTGCAGAATTATGGGCAATGCTTCATGACGACAATCCCATTGACGATCAACAGTGGCCTCTCTATGATAAGGATGCCATTAGGGAAGATGAGTTGACAATTGTTGTCCAGGTCAATGGAAAAATGCGTTCTAAACTTTTTGTTTCTCCAGACTCCAGCAATGAACTACTGGAGGAGATGGCCTTAAAAGATGATAAAATTTTAAAATTTACAAATGGAAAAACCGTTAAAAAAGTTATTGTTATTCAAAAGAAACTTGTCAACATTGTTGTTTAAGGATAGCATTGACACGAAGATACTCTAGTATTGAAATAAATCATTACTGATTACGGAGCAAACAGTTGAATAAAGCAAAACGAATTATACCATTTTTACTGATTGGATTTTTTCTGCTGGCCTCCTGTGGATATCACAATCCATATGTGTATTCCGGTCCAGAACGAAACCTCTATATTACAACATGGCCAAATCGCACCAATGAACTTCTCCTTGATTCAAAAATTTACCAGTCACTGGTTAAGTGGTTCCAAAAATCTGGCCAAATCAAAATTGTCTCAAACAAAGAAGGCGCCCAGCTTATCCTTGCCGGTGAAATCATTTCCATTGATCTCCCCAGTCTTTCCTACGGGACTCGCAATGATGCAACTGAAGTAAAGGTATTACTCACTGTCCGCTATATCGTAAAAGACATCACATCCGGTGAAATTGTCCTCGAAGTTGGTCAGGAAATATGGACGGAAGAGTATAAAGTTGGGGCAAATTCATCAGAAACTGCTGATAATGAGAGAAAAGCCCTTGCTATCATCATTGACGATATGTCTGAGGGAATTTACCTGAAAACATTGACCCAGCTGTCCCAATAATTACTGATTTCCTTGAGAAATAGAAAAGGGGTGTGTTCCTATATGGAACACACCCCTTTTTGTATTGTATAACGGAAAAGAGCTGTTTAACTCAGCATCTTCTGAACTTTTACAGCAATGGATTGAGCATCCAGACCTTGGCTGATATATAGTTCTGCTGGCTTTCCAGAACCACCATACTGCTGCACTCCTGACCGTTGGAATGTGATAGATTTTCCTGCTTCAGCAAGTATCGTTCCCACCATACTCCCCAGCCCCGTCTCAATATGATGATCTTCCACTGTGAGGACACAACCACTCTCAGCAGCAGTTAATACAGCCTCTTTATCTATGGGGCAGAGGGATGCCATATTCAGAACCCCCACTGAACGACCTTCATCTTTCAATATTTGCCAGGCCTCCATCACTGCAGGGACAAGAGCCCCGTAGGTGATAATAACAGCATCAGTTCCCTGGCGAAGCCAATCGCCCTTCCCTGCCTGAAAGCGGTATTCTTTATCAAAAAATTCAGTGCCGTCCTCTTTTACAATAACTGGAGTTTTTGAACGCCCCATACCAACGAAGACATTTCCAGGTTCCGTTGCCACAAAACGAATGATCCTATCCGTCTGATTTGGATCTGCTGGCATAAAAACAGAAGAACGAAAATAATTGCGAAACAGACCAAGATAATCAATACACTGATGAGTTGGACCATCTTCACCAACATCAAGCCCGACATGAGTGGCCACAACTTTCACACTGGCGTGATTAAAATCATTTAAACGGTTTTGGTTATATACCTCTGAAACAGCAAAAACACCAAATGTGCTGAAGAATGGGACCAGGCCGACACTAGCCATACCACCAGCCATGGTTGCAGCATGGTGTTCCTGGATTCCTGCTTCTATATAGGCGGTGGGCGAATGTTTATGGAATCCACCCATTTTCACAGACCCTTCAAGGTCGCATGAGATACCTGCAAGAAGCATATTTTTCTCACTGTTATTTGCCTTAGCCAGACTCTCAAGAGCATTGCCATAGGCCGAACGGTTGTCCGTCATGCTTCCGGCCTCATAGAGAATGGGTTCTCCCCCCTTCACAGGAAGATCCATGGGCACAAATTTTTGAATTGTTGCTGTTCCCACGGGTTGCTCACGCATACTGCTCCACTTCTCAAACTCGTCTTCAACTCCAAGTTCTTTCATAGCATCAGCAAGTGCTTCTCTGCCAAGAGTGGAACCATGGTATTTGGCAATACCTTCCATAAAAGAGATACCTTTCCCC
>JAOZKX010000219.1 GCA_029935135.1 Desulfocapsa sp. | reverse complement strand
TAGTTCCATCAAAATCAAAAAAAGCTATACTTCCTTTCATCGTAGTCAACTGTAGTGAATTCCTGCAAAAGGAATCATTTCTGGTTTTGAGAATCCGCCGGCGGCAATTTTGGATATGTTCGCCCTGCAGGAATTATCGTCCGGTACAGCCCTCGAATTGAAACAATAAGCAGCAGATAGAGTAAAGGATCTATCATCACCCTAAACCTGTTATTCTCACCAATTTCAAAGGCATTTCCTATTATCGTCACATACATGATATTGTAAAATAAAAAGAATGAGACATAGTCGATTTTTTTATGTCTGTGAACAGTAGCAATATTGATAAGAATATAGAGACTGATGATAAACAGGGCGATTGGTATGAGTATTTGTGTATGATTAGGTCTTAGAAAAGAAATAGAATAGGCATATTTTTTTATTTTTTTAAAATTATTTGCAAGAAACGGATACTTCCATGAGGGTTTTGAATATATTTTCAATGCGGTAACAACCTGTAAAAGATAATTAGGAAAGTTGTTTTTTACTATCCGAATAGAATCTTTTTTCAAGTCGTTTGATATCTTAATATAACCATAATGGTTCATATTTATATGGCTATTCTCTTTGTACTTATTATTTAAAGCCTTTATCTTTTCGTATTTCCCTGGCAGTGCATGGTATTTTGCAGGATAGGCATCCATGTACGCAAAGGCACCTATAGTGGATGCACTAGATAGTTTACTGGTTGCCACATTTGCATTGCTTCTTGCAGCAATTTTCCAAATATTCATACCAATCCAACTGCTCGCACCAAAAGAATCGAATAGAATGAAATTTTTGCCATATAACAATAAAATTAAAAGGATTGGAGCAAGGGAATACATGGCAATTATCTTTCTGTTTTTCTTCACTATTAAAAAGACAATGGCAATCGGAATAAATATATAAATCAGATGAAATGTCGATCGTGTAAAAGCAATTATTGTAATGATAAGAAAAAAGATAAGTGCATATTGAGGATTTCTAGTGATTTGATACTTTTGTAGAAAAAAAACTGATGCTACCAGAAAAAAAACTATAGGCCATGTATAAAACAACCAGTTCTCATATAAAATAGCCTCGGGACTTATTATGAAAATTGTGGCCAAACAAAAAGCCAGCAATTGTTTCAGGCCGTATGCTTTTAAGATTACAAAAAGTAGGGCATATATCACAAAAGACATTCCCAAATAGATACATTGAAATACTATTTCATATGAAACAGGAAAAAGCTTGAGGGTGAGACCTAAAAATAAGTTGAATAGAGGCGGTTGACTATGCAGATAGAACAGGCTTTCGGCTAAATTATTTCGCAACAATTCTATATCAAGATATTGCCAGAACCAACCAATACTAGAACTGTCATATGCTATACCTTGATAGGCTAGAGCAATACGAGACAGGAAAAAGAATACAAATATATAAAAAAAATATCTGTATTCCTGGAGAAAATTTGTGGGTCGCATTAGATACTCATCCCCTTGAATTTCCATTCAGGGATCAGTCTGATAATCAGCATGACCCATCTCCATATCCATTTAGTGTAAAGCACATCCTTGTTTTTCTGCTGTGCTTTGTAAATGTCTTTGGCAACTTCTTCAGGTTGGGCTGTTAATTTTTCAGGAAGGTCCATCCCTTCAGTCATGCTGGTTTCTACAAATCCTGGCTTAACTGTCAATACATGCACCTTGGAGTCATACAGCCGGTTTCGTAGTCCGGACAGATATGCGGTGAACGCAGCTTTTGCAGAGCCATACAGGTAATTGCTTTTTCTACCGCGATCTCCGGCAACTGAGCTGATACCAACAATAAATCCGTTTCCTCTCTGTTGGAAATCATCAGCGATAATGTTCAACAGGCTGACAATGCCTGTATAGTTGGTATCCAGAATTTTCTTGGCTTCGCTGAAATCACTTTGGGCCTTCTCCTGTTCACCAAGGTATCCAACGGCAGAGATAACCCCAGCAGGTTTTTCTGCAAGTTGCGCATAGAACTCCTGATGGGTCTCGTAATCCAGGATGTCGAGTTCGAGAAGTTTAACATTGTTCTGCGTGCGAAGAGACACATCAGTGGCAAAGTCTTGTAACTCTGTTACATTTCGTGCGGCAAGGTAGAGATCATAGCCATTTTTTGCATAAACTCTGGCGGTTGCTTTGGCAATATCACTCTTGGCTCCAACAATTAATACAAAGCTCATATTAGATTCCTATTCGTTTTGACTGTAGGGACTGAAATTTGACATCCATCCCGTTTTCTTTTCTAAACTTTCTGAAAAGATCTGCTTGTGGATACCCTTGATTAAAAATTTCTTTACTGACTCTTACATCTTTGGTGAGATAAATTCGGCCTTGGTTTTTAACAACTATTTCATCAAGTTTATCCAATAGAGCAAATAAGCCGGGCTCAATTTTAAAATCCAGTGCTAGGCTATAGCCTTTAAGGGGAAAGGAGAGCCAATTGTCATTGGCCTCACCGTAGAGTTTCAGCACTGCCAGAAATGATCCTTTTCCTGATTGGGAGATTGCTGTCAGGATCTCTTTTAGGCCTTCGTAACTGGTTTCTTGGGGCAGGATAAACTGGTACTGGGTAAAACCATTTTTCCCATAGATGCGATTCCAGTGACCAATGGCATCAAGTGGATAAAAAAAGCTGTCAATATCGACTTTTTGGGTGGAGACTTTTTCTTTTACCTTATTGTAGTAGAGCCAGTTAAAGGCTTTGACTGTGAGATTGTTCAAGGCAAATCCTGGGAAATTAAAAGGAATGCTCTTCTGTTGTTTGATTCGATAATCAAGTTTCCCGTCATTCATAAAATCACCGACCATCAATAGGCATTTACCAATATTGTTCCCCTTAGCAAGGCAGTCGATCCAGGCAACAGAGTAGGGCATCGAGCTGTATTTCTCGAAGGCATCAAAGGTTTCCATAAGATTGCTGGTTTTGATAGTTGTCTGATTGATATGGATAGAGTTGATCTTTTTGAGATATATCTTGGCGTCGAGGATGATGCCGGTCAGCCCCATCCCACCGCATGTAGCCTTATAAAGGTCGGAATTGGTGGTTTTAGAGCAGGTAACAATTTGCCCATCGGGAAGCATGATTGTAAACTCTTCCAGGCAATTGCTGAAACAACCTTCGATGTGATGGTTTTTTCCGTGTACATCACTGGCAATGGCACCTCCAACGGTGATAAGCCGGGTTCCAGGGCTCACTTTTAGAAACCAGCCTTGGGGAACAAAGGTTTCGAGGATATCTGCCAGCAGAACACCTGCCTGGACATGCAACAAACCACTTTCTTGGTCAAACTCAAGAAAAAAATTATGAGGCCTTACATCCACAATGGAGTTGTTCAGGGCACTGTCACCGTAACTTCGCCCATTGCCGCATGGAACAAATTCTTCCTTGTGCTCGATAAGCCTTTTCAGGCTGTCCATATCAGTAAAGGGGTATGTTTTACAGTCTACCCTGGGATACATACCCCAGCTGGTGAAGGTCATATTTTGATCTCCTTTATGCTAATATCCTGGTTTCCTACACAGTTTACCAGTGTTAGTAGAGTATCCATACGAAGGTTAGTCCCCAGCCCAGAAGCGTCAACTGCAGAAAACGGTCTTTTAAGAGGATTCTCGTGGGAGAACCGCTGTCCTGCACAACAAAGACAACCTGGAGATAGCGCATAATACCGAGGATCACAAAAAGTGCCGTCATATAGAGAGAGTCGCTGTTAAATTTTTCAGTAACATCGGAGCTTGTTGTGTAAACGGTATAGGCAACAATAACAACTGAGGCCATAATTGCCATGGCCGTGTCCAGGAACTGCAAGTTGTATCCGTCGATGACTTTACGCATTTTTTGACCAGTATCCATAAAAATAAGGACATCATCACGCCGCTTGGCCAGAGCCATAAATAGGGCGAGCAGAAAGGTCATTACTACTATCCATTGGGAGAGGTGGATACCTGTCACTGTCGAGCCGATAAAAAGACGCAGGACAAAGCCAGTTGCAATAATTGTAACATCAAGTATGGCCACCTGTTTAAGTGAAAGACTGTAGGCAATATTTAACACCACATAGGCAAGCATCACAGCAGCAGCCGAAAGGGAAAGAAAACTAAGGATGGTAAAGCCGAAAAAAAACAGGAGGCCCATGATAAAGACAGCCTGCGGCTTGCTGACGACACCTGAGGCAAGGGGTCGGGACTTTTTTTTCGGATGGAGGCGATCCTCTTCAATATCATGGTAGTCGTTAAGAATATAGACAGCACTGACGGTCAGGGAGAAAGCAATAAATGCAATAATGGCGTTGAAGAGTAGAGCAGGGTCGGTGATCTTTAACGCAAAAAAAAGTGGCAGGAAGATGAATGTATTTTTTATATATTGATGTGGACGCATCAATATAAATATATTTTTAGCTTTAACCGGCATACGAAGTTGTCCCTTCAATGACTGCCTCTATTAAAACAAAAAAGCACCCAGATTTATTAGTAGATGGCATATAAAATTAAAATAACATCTTAATAGAAAATCATTTAATGATCCAGTATCAATCGTATTTGTATAACT
>JAOZKX010000218.1 GCA_029935135.1 Desulfocapsa sp. | reverse complement strand
CCTATCATGATAGGAATCATGGGAACTGTCATCTGCCTGATTAGTTTCTCCCTTATTCTCCTCTATAAAAAAACAGTCCTGCCCCTTCTCAGCCTCATGGCGCAGAGTAACAGTCCGGATGTGTATCAAGAAGGTTTTACCTATGCAGACGATGCCTGTATAGAGATTGCTGACTTCACCGATTCAGTCAATATTCTCCTACAGAAGTATCGCCAACTCCCCCATACAGAAAGCACTCTTGCGGAGCATTCCAAAGAACTGGCTTCCCTTATCAACGAAAGTACCAATCTATCCAATGGGATTATTAATTATTCTCAGCTACTTGTCGATGCTTACCATGAAATTAAGGCAGGAAAAGAAGAAATTACCATTCTTGCACACATTATTGAAGCCGCTGAACGGATCGCCGAAATCAACAAAGAAATCTAAACCTACCTTAATGTGCAAATGTTTTTTACCCCGCAACCACCTGTACCACATTGTCGCAACTGGTTGGAATAGTAATTGAATTTAACATCCTTTTTGGTGGTAACTAATCCTTCGTCAAAGATTTTGTGCAATCCTTAACTATTTCATTAATTACTGTTTTTTTGGGATTTTTCCTTGACAGAACTCATTGATGCAGTTAAAGCCTCTCGACAATATTCACATGTTACGACAATGTATTATACGACAAGGTGCTATCGGCTAATCGCTGAAAATCATCCGTATAAAGCAAACGATTATTTTTAAATTCAGATAGTATCTATTTGTTGAGTCTCCTTATTGATCCAGAAAGGATGACTCAAAAAAATGTTATTCACATTTTTCACCATATTTCATTCTGAACACAATCCGCAGGAGCAAAACAATGACCAAGTTTTCAGTATTAACAGTTAGTTGCGCAGCAATTACTGCTTCCCTGCTTCTCGCCGGCAATGGGCTGGCAGAAGAAGAGTATGATGTGAAGGCCTACGGCCCCAAAAGCAGCATTATCTGGGACACTCCAATCAAAGCTACCTTTGACCACAAAATTCATACAATGGATGTAGGTATTGAATGTTCCACCTGTCATGATGATATCTTTTCCATGCAGCGGGGAACTGCTATTAACAGCAAAAAATTCACCATGAAGGCTATGGCTGAGGGACAATTTTGCGGAGTCTGTCATAATGGTGACGATGCTTTTGCAACTGACAGCAACTGTATGGGCTGTCATAGTGCCGGTGAGGATCCAATTGTCTGGAACGAGCCTACAAAATCCTCTTTCAGTCATGCCAGCCATGTAGAAGAGATGGAAATCTCCTGTAATGACTGCCATGGTGAGGTATTTTCTATGAAAGTTGGCTCTTCCACCAGCAACGGTGATTTCACCATGGCCGCTTTTAAAGAGGGAAAATATTGCGGTGCCTGTCACAATGGTGACGATGCTTTTGATTCTTCCACCCAATGTGAATCCTGCCATTTCCCTCCTGAAGACAAAATTGTTTTCACGGCTCCAGTTAAATCCGTTGTTTTTGACCACAATATCCATGTTGTCAAAGCCGAACTCTCATGTGAATCCTGTCACAAAGAAGTTTTCTCAATGAAGGAAGGTACCATTTCAGATAATGAGCTCAGCCTTTCTGAAGATCCCAATGTAAAACGAAAATATCTGGTCGATCTCCACTCAAAATATTGCGGTACTTGTCACGACTCGTCTCAGGCTTTTGGCTACCTGACCCGTTGTACTGTCTGTCATATTGGTGTGAAAGGACATGATCAAATGACCGGTGGCAACAACAAAGACACAGGTCATGGAAAAAGCGGTCATTAATCGACTATGACCTTGTTTTCCTAAACGAAAAGGAAAACATATTATATTCATAACAAATACTTTAAAATTTCTGTTCATATCAATTATGGCGAGAGGAGAAAAAATGACTGGAAGAATGGTTAATATTTCGAAAAGATGGGGGTTTCACGGCGTTGAAGCCTTGAAACAGGCAGGCCCATTATACAAACTGGCAATGGGCATGCTTGCCGTTATGGCCCTCGCGGGTGCTGTTGTCGGTATCCATGGATTCTTTGTTGGCTATCATCATGTCTATGGTGTAACCAAACAGATCCCCTGGGGTTTACTTATTTCCACATATATTTTCTGCGTCGTGACCTCAACCGGTCTCTGTATTATTTCATCCATTGGTCATGTTTTCGGCGGTGAGGCTTTTATGCCCATTGCCAAACGTGCTGTCTACATGTCCATCATGTTTATGCTGGGTGGTTTTTGTATCATCTTCTTTGATATAGAGAACCCCTTTCGTATGGCCATATGGAATGTTATCTCTCCAAACTTTTCCTCCAACATGTGGTGGATGGGTACTCTCTACGGTGCTTATCTTGTTTTCATGATTATTGAGTACTATTTCCTCCTGGAACAAAACCATGCCCTGTCCCGCCTGATGGGATTCTTTGGTCTGGTTGTTGGTATTGCCGCTCATAGTAACCTCGGTGGTATTTTTGGAATGCTGCACGGTCGTCCTTTTTGGTATGGGCCCTACCTGCCTATCTATTTTATTTTCTCTGCAGCAATGTCCGGTGGTTGTGCAATTCTCTTTTTCACTACCCTAGGCTGGCGATTCAATCCTGAAATCATGAATCAGCGCATGGAACGTGCAGTAAAGGCAGTCACTCAGGTCACTATTTTTCTTATCTCCGTTATCATCTTTTTCACCATCTGGAAAATCGTTACCGGTATGGTTTCCGAAGGAAAACATCTCATCATCATGTCCTTTTTGACCGGTGATTATGCGATTAATTTTTGGGTTTTTGAGATTTTTCTCGGCATGGTTCTGCCCCTCTATCTCCTCATTCGTTCAAGGGGTAATAACTTCAACCTTATCCTGACCGCAACTGGACTGATGATGGTTGGAATCTTTTTTATGCGCTACGATATTGTTATCCCAGGCCAGATGGAATCCGTCTTTCATTCTCTTGGGGTTGTGGAAGAAGCCGAACTTTTGAAATACACACCATCGTTTCATGAAATCATGGTCTCACTCTTTGGCCTCGCTTTTATTGGCTTTGTCTACCTTGCCGGTGAGAAAATGCTCAATGGACATCAGCTTGAGAAACATGAGATAGTACCGGAAGGTGGGTATATCTGTCCTGGTTGTGGTGCTATTCACTTTATGGAAGAAGGTGAAACTGAAGAAGAAGCTATGAAACGACACCACAGAATCTGGTAATCATAAATAGAGTTGTCTCTTCTGTCTGTATATTATGATTCAGCAGAAGAGACATTGTAAACCTTCTTGACCGAAAGAACATTTGAAAGGATACTAGCTAATGAAATTTCCTAAAATAAATTTAGATTCACTCAAAAATGAAGGTACCGAGTCAGTTACCAACCATGAACGAAGAAAATTCATGAAACTCGGCCTTGCAATCACCGGAGTTTATGCCGGCGGAAAAATCCTGTCTCTTAGTTCCTCCATTGGAACAGCCCATGCTTCCGGTGGTACTGAGATAGTAAAGAAATATCCATACAATCCTCACTATAGTATGGTTATTCGCCAATCACTGTGCATCGATTGCGAAAAATGTGTCGAGGCGTGTAACAAAACAAATCATGTTCCAGACTATGGATACAGGACCCGTATATTAACCAAAAAATACAGCGGCACCCTTGACAAACAGGTAGAATTTATACCAGTCCTTTGTAATCACTGTAATGATGCTCCTTGTGTCAGAGCGTGTCCGACCGTTGCGACCTTTAAAGATCCAATTACCGGTATCGTGCGTATGGACTCTAAACGATGTATCGGTTGTAAAACCTGTATGCTTGCCTGTCCATATGATGCAAGATACTTTAGCTTTGAAAGACATGCTGTTGACAAATGTGATTTCTGCTGGGAAGAGCGCCTGTCTAAAGGCGAAAAATTGACCGCCTGCTCCGCTTCCTGTCCCACAGGTGCCCGTACATTTGGCAACCTCACTGATCCAGAAAACATAGTATTCAAACTCGTTCATCAACTTGAAGAGCAGGTCTGGGTCCTTCGACCCGCAGATGACACAAAACCTAACATTTTCTACATGAAGGGCAATATGCTCTCCGTAGATAATATTCTTAAAGAACAAAAGTTTAAGTATTACGACCCCAATAAGGTGTAAGTTCAGCCCAGCCAAGCACACTACTGTCTTTTACCAAGGCATAGTGTGCTTGTCCTCTTTCCTCACTGCCGCTTTGCCTCTTTTTTCGCCACTATTCCTCTTCTTTCTTCAAGTTCACCTTCAGGCATGCCTTATGCATATCCTGAAGCAACCAAACACATTTGTAGCACATAATACTACACTTTTACAACTCTTGTGTGGTATTGTGTAGTATTGTGCTACACATATGTGGCACCGCCCTTTGCATGTTTGGCTGTTCGCCCCATATACTATATTAGGCAAGGAACGATAGAAATGGATGTTTCCAGAAGAAATGCCATATTGATTGCGATCAATAATCTTGCAGCAGTCAGTGACACTGAAATTCGCGGGCAGGACACGCTCCTCGAACAGTGCTGTGAAATCATCATGAAAAACCAGGAGTACTGTCTCGTCTGGGCTGGCAGCCGTGACAGTGAT
>JAOZKX010000217.1 GCA_029935135.1 Desulfocapsa sp. | reverse complement strand
TCAGTAATCAATGTGCTCTTTTTGGGCTGCCCGGACATCCGGTCTCCGCCATGGTCTGCTTTGAACTCTTTGTTAAAAAGGCCATACGCACACTTGCAGGCATTCCTGCAGCAGACACTGAACTGCAGCCAACAGTCAGAGCAGTCCTGGACCGTAATATCAATTCGGCTGCCGGCAGACTCGATCTTGTCCGGGTACAGTTGGAAAAAAGAGAAGGCCAGCTGCCCCTGGCTGTTCCGGTTCTTGGAAAATCAGGCTCCATCTCCACCCTCTCCCGGGCCCACGGGTATTTCCTTATCGACGAGGTGCTGCAGGGATTGAATAAAGACACAGAAATAGAGGTACACCTCCTGTTATGAATCAAAAAGATATCTACTTAAAAAATACGCCCCTCCTTGAGGCAAAAGAAAAATGGCAGGATGCCCTGCAGGGAATCGATTTTTTTAACAGCGCGGCAAACAAGGAGATTGGTGTTGAGGAGGCACTTGGCCAAATCACCGCTGCCCCCATTTTCGCTGCCCACTCGTCCCCTGCCTATAATGCCGCCGCCATGGATGGCATTGCTGTCCATTTTGCCGACCTTGCCGCCGCAAGTGAAGCCGCACCCGTCCGTCTGCGAAAGGAGCAATTTATAGCAGTCAACACAGGCAACAACCTGCCCAAAGAATTTGATGCCGTGGTGATGATAGAAGATGTTCGTTATCTCAATGAGGATGAGGTGGAGGTTGCTCTCCCCGCCACCCCTTGGCAGCATGTACGGACCATCGGCGAAGACATTGTGGCAACAGAGCTTATTCTGCCGGAAAGTCATACCATCCGTCCCATCGATCAGGGAGCCATGCTGGCCACCGGTGTCACCAAGGTGCTTATAAAAGAAGCACCGACAATCGTGGTGATCCCCACTGGCTCAGAACTTATTCAGCCGGGGACCACTCCCGCCCCTGGCCAGATCATTGAGTTTAACTCCAGGATTCTGGCCGGATACTTAAATGAATGGGGAGCTGTGGCCAGAGGTACACAACCTGTTTCCGATGATAAGGAAAAACTGCGTGCAGCCATCAGTAAGGCGGTCAAAGAAAACGATATTGTCATCATCAATGCCGGCGCCTCTGCCGGAACGCGCGATTACACCTCTTCCGTGCTGGCAAACATGGGTACTGTAATCGTGCACGGCGTTGCCATCAAACCCGGAAAGCCTGTGATACTCGCCATTGTAAGCAACACTCCGGTTATCGGCCTGCCCGGCTATCCGGTCTCCGCCATTCTCACCATGCGCCTGTTTATCCATGATATGATCTATCATTTTATGGATATGCAGAAACCGCCATCCCAGAAGATACAGGCCCATATGTCACGCCCCATACATTCGGCCATGGGGGTGGACGAATTTGTCCGTATCACCCTTGGCCAGGTGGGTTCCGAACTTATGGCAACCCCTGCCGGTAAAGGGGCAGGTGCCGTCATGTCCCTTGTCCGGGCCGATGGAATACTCACTCTGCCCACCGGCTCGGAAGGGGTGGGGGCTGGTGAAGAAGTGGAAATCGAACTCCTGCGTCCGTTAACTGATGTCAAATCAACACTGGTTGCCATCGGCAGCCATGATAATATTATTGATGTACTGGCTAATCTGCTCCATAAAGGCCGCAAGACCATCCGCATTTCATCTGCCCATGTGGGTTCCATGGGTGGAATTATGGCCATCAGGCGTGGCGAGGCCCATCTGGCCGGAAGCCATCTCCTGGACGAAGAGAGTGGAGAGTATAACATCTCCTTTATCAAGCGTTTTCTCACTGATATCCCTCTACAACTGATCAACCTCTGCTACCGCCAGCAGGGACTGATTGTTGCCAGGGGAAACCCGCAGGGCATCACAGGATTTCAGGACATCGCAGAGAGAAATCTCAGTTTTATCAACCGTCAAAATGGGGCGGGAACCCGCCTCCTCACCGACAAAACGCTGAAAGACCTCGGTATACAGACAACTGAGATCAATGGCTATGAGCACGAAGAGTATACCCATATGAGTGTGGCGGCATCCATTGCCAGCGGCAGCATCCATTGCGGCATGGGCATCCTGGCGGCAGCCAATGCACTTGGGCTGGATTTCGTCCCTGTTGCCGAAGAGCGTTATGACCTTATTATTCCCAAACAGTTTTTAGCAGATACAAAGATCCAGGCTCTTCTGCAACTGATCGACGAGAGTCGGGAATTTCAGGAACTGGTGCAGGCACTTGGCGGCTACAGCCTGCGTGATTCCGGCAAAATCATGTTTGAGCAATAATTCCTTTACGGTAAGAATTCTTCTTGCTCTTTGCCCATGAAAATCGATATACTACTTAAGTTATAATTTATATAAGGGTACCTTTAAAATCTTCCTGAGGAGACACCATGGCTGACAAAATTTTTCGCGTAAACATGACGGATCTTTCCACTTCCATTGAAGATGTACCCGCTGACTGGGCAGGGCACGGCGGTCGCGGCCTGACTTCCAACATCGTGGCGGCTGAAGTCCCCCCCTCCTGCCATCCCCTGGGACCCAATAATAAACTGATTTTTGCCCCGGGTCTGCTCTCCGGTACTGCAGCTTCCAACTCCGGCCGTATTTCAGCCGGGGCCAAGAGTCCTCTCACCGGAACCATCAAAGAATCAAACTCAGGCGGTACATCCGCCCAGAGACTTGCAAAAATTGGCTGCAAAGCACTCATTATTGAAGGACAGCCAAAAGACGACAGCTGGTATTCCCTGCTCCTTACTCCTGAGGGCGTGACCATCAGCAAAGAAGAAGAGCTGGTCGGCAAGGGGAACTTTGCCGTGGTGGAGACCGTTGAAAAACGATTCTCTGATAAGATCGGCATCCTTTCCATCGGCCAGGGCGGTGAGATGCTGATGACGGCAGCCAACATCTCCGTTAAAGACCCGGACAGCCATGTCCGCTCTCTGGGACGCGGCGGACTTGGTGCGGTAATGGGCTCCAAAAAAATCAAATTTATTGCCCTGGACGCCCAGGATGGAAAAGTTGCTATCGCTGATATGGATGCCTTCAGAGCTGCCAACAAGATATTTACCAAGGCCCTGGTTGATCATCCTGTGAGCCAAGCCCTTGGAACCTATGGATCCAATGTGCTGGTCAACATCATCAATGAGGCAGGTGGACTGCCCACTAAAAATTTCTCCGCCGGACAATTTGAAGGACACGAACAGATCTCCGGTGAGACCATGCATGACATTATCGTTGAACGCGGCGGCAAGCCGACACATGGCTGTCACGCTGGATGTGTTATCAAATGTTCCCAGATCTACAACGATCTCAAAGGAAACTACAAAACATCCGGTATGGAATACGAGTCCATCTGGGCAATGGGTGCAGACTGTACAGTGGACAATCTGGATCAGATTGCTGAAATGGATCACATCATGGATGATATCGGCATCGACACTATTGAAACGGCTGTGGCCTTTGGTGTGGCCATGGAAGGCGGAGTTCTTGAGTTTGGCGACAGTGAGGAGATGATCCGCATCCTCACTGAAGAAATTGCCAAAGGGACCGCCCTTGGCCGCGTTATCGGTAACGGTGCTGGCAGTGTCGGTCGGACATACGGGGTAACACGGGTCCCGGTTGTAAAAAACCAGGCAATCCCCGCCTACGACCCTCGGGCCATCAAAGGAATCGGTATCACCTATGCCACCTCCACCCAGGGCGCTGATCATACCATGGGTTATACCATTGCCACAGAGATCCTCGGCGTCGGCGGAACGGCCGATCCCCTCTCAAAAGAAGGCATGGTTGAGCTCTCCCGAGGCCTGCAGATAGCCACAGCAGCCATTGACTCCACCGGCATGTGTCTCTTTATCGCCTTTGCCGCACTGGATGATGGCACCTGTCTGCCGGCACTCATTGATATGCTCAATGCCCGTTTCGGGATCAACCTCACAGCCGAAGATGTAACCAACCTGGGTATGAGCATCCTGAAGACCGAACATGCCTTTAACACAGCCGCCGGCTTCACCAACCTGGATGACAGACTACCCGAGTTCTTTGCAACAGAACCCGTGGCCCCGCACAATGCAGTATGGGATTTCAGCGGAGAAGAAATCGACACCTTCTGGAACTTCTAAATGCAGGTACAGGTCAAGCTCTTTGCCTTCTTTCGTGAAAATCGTTTTATTAAAGAAGACAGGGAGCTTCCCAATGGCACCACTGCCGGGCAAGTAGTGGATGAGCTTGATATTGACCGGGAAGAAGTTGGAGTGCTGATGCTGAATTCGCGCCACTGTAAATTTGACACAGTGCTGCAGGAAGGTGATATCTACGCCATTTTTCCGGTTATTGGCGGTGGCTGACTCTAACACTCTGCCACAATTTTTGGAGGAGCTCTCGGTTGATTCATATATCAGCCTTGCCGACTTACAGCATGCGGGCAAGAAATTTTCCCGTCCACTGTACGAAGTAGAAAGAGTCGCACTCAGCCGCTCCATCCTCCCCACCCGCTACAAACGAAACGGCTTCAGCTGTTCCGAGCAACTGACACTACTGCAGACAACCGTTGCCGTAATCGGCTGTGGAGGCCTGGGCGGCAGAACAGCAGAACTCCTGGCTCGCACCGGAATCGGTACCCTCAT
>JAOZKX010000216.1 GCA_029935135.1 Desulfocapsa sp. | reverse complement strand
CCGGAGCGGTACAGTTCTATAGAGGAAGTGAAAAGGAATATCTCTGCTTTTCCGAGCCCGGGTATCTCAAAAGAGATATGAGTATAACGCACCCCTCCTGTTTTCTCAGGTCTATGCTATACGACAGGTTTGGTGCTTTTTCCCCTTCTTACAGGTTGGCCATGGATTATGAATTACTCCTTCGTCTGCAGGTCAATGGCGTACGCTTTTTGTCAATTCCCACGGTCCTGGCCAATATGCAGCATGATGGAGTGTCTGAGGCAAACTGGCAGAAGGGTCTGGCAGAAACACATAGAGCCAGAAAGGAACTTTTGTCTCCATCCCTCTACACCAGTACAGCGTATTACTTTTTTCTTGTGTGTAAGCGAAGTGCCAGGATTTTGCTGGAAAAATGCGGCTGTGATTCTCTCCTTGCCTTTTATCGGGCCAGGTTGGCACTTGTTAAAAAATATAGACCCTGAGAGATTGTCTCTATGACGACCCCTGTTTTCCTTTCCATCCTTATCCCCGTCTATAATTGGGATATCAGTGAACTGCTGACTCGTCTTACCGTTCAGGTGGAGGAACTTGGTGATCAGGAAGGTGTTGAGATAATAGCCATGGAAGACGGTTCCACAGAAAAATTCAGCAATAAAGTGACCGCTGAAAAACTGTCGCAGGTTCGATACCATGAGTTTTCTGCAAACCAGGGGCGGGCAGTAATACGTAACCTGCTGCTGCAGGCTGCCACCGGTGAATTTGTCCTCTTTCTGGATGCAGATATGCTCCCTGACCGGGACAATTTTTTACAGGGCTATCTTGATGAGGCCAAAGACGGAAAAGATATAATTTGTGGTGGCATCAGTTATCTCCAATGTGACAGGGAGGATCCACGATATTCGTTTTATCTCTATAAAAGTGCGAGGACGGAGGCATTGCCAGCTGCAGTCAGACAGGAAACTCCGTGGCGATATCTTTTTACCTCAAATATACTCTTGCCTCGTGAAACTATGGAATCGGTTTCCTTTAGTATGACTTTCTCGGGCTATGGCTTTGAAGACATTGAATGGGGCATTCGTTTAGGCAGATCCCATGGTCTTAAACACATCGATAATCCCTGTTCTCATATGGGCCTTATGGAGAAGAGTGAAGTCTTTGCCAAGATGCGTGAATCCATCCCCAACTTTGGACTGTTGCTCAGCCTTCATCCGGCGTGTGGTGCGCAAACGGGTGCCGGAGCCATTGCCACTCGCCTAAAAAAGTTTCCCGGATTTTTTCTTCGGTTTTGCGATAGATCTTTATCCTCTCTGTTTCACAAGAGTCAGATGAATAAACTGTTATTTATTTGTTTTCAGCTTGATAAGGCCGTTCTTCTGGCCCTGTATCTGCGGAAAAATGACGATAAAGAGCAGGACAGAGAAGACGCATGATCTCAATAATAATCCCAGCATACAATGGTGGTTCTCTTTTTAAAGAAGTCCTGCAGTCCATTAAGGATCAGCGGATAGATGAACAGGTTGAACTGCTGGTCGTCGATTCTTCTTCCACCGATAAGAGTGTATCGCTTGCAGAACAGTTTGGAGCACGGGTCATATCGGTGGCCCAAAAAGAGTTTGATCATGGCGGGACCAGAACCATGGCCGCCATTGAAGCCAAAGGAGATATCCTGGTTTTTATCACCCAGGATGCTGTTCTCAGTGAGCCCCTGGCCCTGGCAAGTTTGATTGCTCCCTTAAGAAATGATGACATCCTGGCGGTAAGCTACGGGCGTCAGCTACCCCGGGAAAATGCCACAGCTGCTGCAGCACATCTGCGGCTCTTTAATTACCCTGAAGTGTCGCTACGGCGCAGCTACCAGGACCGCTCACTCTACGGTCTGAAAACCGTTTTTGTCTCCAACTCATTTGCCGCATATAAAAAAGAGATGCTGGCAAGGATAGGTTTCTTTAAGGATAACCTGGTTTTTGGGGAAGATACATGTGCTGTCGGTAGATTGCTGCTGGAAGGGTTCGCCATCCAGTATCTTGCAGAAGCGTCTGTCTATCATTCTCATAATTACAGCCTGCAAGAGGAGTTCAGACGTCATTTTGATATTGGAGTCCTGCACAGTTCTGAAAATTGGCTGTTACAGGAATACGGGCACGCAGAAGGGCATGGGGCAAGCTATGTAAAGTCTGCAGTTTCCTATTATCTGCAGCACAAGGTCTGGTATCTTCTCCCGGGTCTGTTTATCCGCTGCGGGGTTAAATATCTGGCTTATAAACTGGGAAGAGGGTATAAAGTTTTGCCGGGCACATTGCGGCGATGGTTCAGTATGAATGCGGCCTGGTGGCTGAAAAACAATTGTTGAATGACCGGTAAATGAAAACAATATGATGTCTCTCAATCTGCGTGAGCAGAGTTCATTTATAACCAAACTGCTGAACCTCGTTGACTGTGCAATTGTCTGCGTTTTCCTCTGGGCGCTGGTGACATGGTACCGGGTTCCCTGGAGCCACTATTATACCTATCTGATCTGGCTCTCCTTTGGCCTTTCCCTGGTAAGTTTTCAATACTTTCAGCTCTATCGTTCCTGGCGCGGCTGGAAATTCTATATGGAGTTTCTGGTTATTGGCAAGGCGTGGGCTGTTGTGGTCGGGGTCCTGCTCTTCTACTTCTTTATATTTAAAATTTCTTTTGCCTATTCACGGGTGGTCTTTCTGATCTGGTCCATCGGTTCCCCTGTGCTCCTGTTTGTGGCCCACGTGATTGCCAGGAAAATATTGCGCTATTTTCGCTCCAAGGGAAAAAATCTGCGCAGTGCCATAGTTGTCGGGGCCGGTGAAGTTGGGGTAAATCTTGCAAAGGAAGTGGAAGCAACCCCTTGGGCCGGTATCGAAGTTGTCGGTTTCTTTGATGATAAAATAACTGCGGAAGAGGCAGGGTCCCAACTTGATAAACCAGTCATCGGAAAAATTGCAGACATCAGAAACTATTTGTTGGAAAACAATATTGATTATGTCTATATCGCCCTGCCCATGCGAGCGGAAAAAAAGATATTTACTATTCTTCGTGAATGCAGATCCTTGGGGGCTCGTATCTACCTGGTACCTGATATCTATGCGTATGGACTGCATCATGCCGAAATACAGTCCCTTGGCAATACCCTCATCCTGAATTTCAATCCCAACACCGAGTGGAAACGAAGTTTTGATGTGGTTTTTTCCTCACTCGTTCTTGCCTGTTTATCGCCGTTTCTTCTTCTTATTGCCCTGGGTGTAAAATTACAGGATGGCGGTCCGGTTTTTTATCGACATCGCCGCGTTACCGCAACCGGGAAAGAATTTGGCTGTCTGAAATTTCGCTCCATGGTGGTGAATGCGGACAAACAACTTGGAATCCTTCTTGACGAAAATGAAGCCTTACAAAACGAATGGCAGCAGAGCTATAAACTCAAGAATGATCCCCGCATAACCCGTTTGGGAAAGTTTCTCCGTAAAAGCAGCCTGGATGAATTACCCCAGTTTTTTAATGTATTTAAAGGTGATATGAGTGTGGTAGGTGCAAGGCCTGTCGTTGTAGAGGAACTGAGAGGGTTTTATAAGGAGAGTGCCGGCAGATACTGTTCCATGAAACCGGGCATCACTGGTCCATGGCAGGTTGAGGGCCGTTCAGATATCGGTAGTTACGATGAGCGTGTACTCCTCGACGACTGGTATATCCTTAACTACTCACTATGGACAGATATTAAGATTATAGCCAAGACTATAAAACGGGTCTTTGACGGGAGAGGGGCTGTCTAATTACAGGGAAAAGACATTCGTTCTTTTCAGTGTAAAATGTCATCTCCTTCTTTCCTCTTCTGCATCTGAAAAAAATCATATAGAATCTTTTTTCTTTTTAAGAGTATAATGGTTGATGAATATCAAAACAGATGAATGCATTCGTTCGTTACATTGTGCGAATACGCAAAGTTTGTTCTCACAAAAGGTTAGAAAGGAATGTCATGAAAACTACCCGCCTGCTGTTTCTTGCTCTGATTTTTTTCAGTCACACTGCCTTTGCAGCTGATGACGACATTAAATCATACGATACTGTCGAATATACAACGAAGATACTTGGCGGAGTTGCAGCCCAGGAAGGGGACTGGCCGTGGATTGTTGCACTGCTCCGTTCCAGTGTACCTGATATCTATAATGCCCAATTCTGTAGTGGCACGCTTATCGACGATACATGGGTTTTGACTGCTGCCCATTGTGTTAAGGGGAAGACCAGCGCTGAAATAAATGTTGCTGTCGGGGCCTTTGATTTGAATAGTTTCTCAGGTGGGCGGATATCCGTGAGAAACATATATATGCATCCAGGCTATGATGCCAACCTGTTTCAGAATGATATTGCACTGATTGAGCTGAATCTGCCATCAGCTTCTCCCAAACTGCCCCTCTTTGCTGGAGAATCAAGAGAAAATGTGCTGCCTTCTTTATTGGGGACAATGTTAACCGCGGTTGGTTGGGGCATGGCTGATGCTACCAACAGTTGGTATTATCCGTCTCAACTTCGTCAGCTCAATCTACCTGTGGTAGATAACAGTTATTGCAATAATACCTATTCTAATCATCTTCTTGCCTCACAGTTGTGTGCCGGATATTCCCATGGAAGGGATGTCTGCAATGGGGACAGCGGGGGAGCACTTGTCGCCCTC
>JAOZKX010000215.1:1921-4669 GCA_029935135.1 Desulfocapsa sp. | reverse complement strand
TCGAAGACAGCAAAACCATCGAAGTTCTTACAGGCGAACATCTGCAGCTGACCAAGCTGCCGCCCACTCGAGTAACAAAACTCTCCATTCAGGGACATTTTCTGGACGCAAAAACCATCCGGGTAGATGCGCTCCACATTCATCCTCCCTTTCGGGATATGGCATCAATTATCGGCTTACTGCTGATTGCGCTTCTCTGGATACACTCATTTATCTATCAGAAAAACTTTTTAAAGCAGGATAGGAAACCTCAATGAACCCCATAAAACAGATCATACTCACACTTCTCTATCTCATTTTTGCAACACCATTAGCCCATGCCGAGCAACAACAGGCCCACATAGGCATGAACCTGCCGCAAAGCATCATAAAAGAGGCCATCGAGAAAACGCTGCCACTCTCCTTCAAGATTGATTCAGATACTCTCCTGGGCTCCCTTTCCATCGACCGGATAGAGAACCTGCAGCTGAAGAAAAACATCATCTCAAGCAGGATAAGCATATCCGGTCACGAACTGGATCTTGTCACCAATATTGCAGGCCATGATCTCCGCGTGAAAATCGGCTCTCTCAGTGTCAGCTTTCAGTGCGATACCACCATTCGTTTTGACAGAAAAAGCCAAACCATCTACCTGCGCCCCACAGTCACCGAAGTACAACCCGGCAACAGCGGCAAGGCAGATATTGCCTCTGCCCTGATCCTTCTTTTTGATAATCAGGAAATTCCTCTGCGGCTGGAAAAACTGCAGCCCATTCTGGCTGACACTGGCAGCAAGACCTTAACTGTCTCAATGCACATTGCGGCCATTCAGGTTCTGCCCAAGAGTCTCCAACTCTACATTACGCCGAGGATTGGAGTCAACAAAACAAAAAAAGCCGCGGTGACATCCAGATGAAAAGAAAACTGAGCAGTGTTGAGCGCACCATCTGGAAACGGGGAGTCATATCCTTGAATATTGTCACAGGTGCAAGAATTAAGGGGCACATCCATGCCGATGCGCTGAGAAAGGCCTGGCTTGTATTGCAGGAAAAGCATCCGCTGTTACAGGTCCATCTGCAAGAGGATGCACGCTCCATTCTGCTCACATCCGAAGGCAGCAGTGCAATCCCGGTAAGAGAAGCAGACGCCTCCGATGGAGAGACGAGCTGGCAGAAAGAGGCACTTGCTGAACTGCAACATCCATTCACAAGTTTTTCCAAAGAACCGCTGGTTCGTTCAGTGCTTCTCCATTCTTCCGACCATGATGATCTACTTATCAGCTGCCACCATTGCATATCCGACGGTCTATCAACCACATTTTTACTAAGAGACCTCCTTCACTGCCTGGTAGGTCAGGAGCAACGGGTAGTACCATCTACCGGTATCCCCTTTGACAAGACGACGATCCCTTCTTCTGTAAAGCTGTCTTTCCCGGTAAGAAGTGTTCTACAAACGGCCAGTTTCCTCTCCTCCATATTTCTAAAACCTTTACACTCCGGCAGAGAAATAGTCATGGCGGACAGCAGGCTGCTCTCCTGGACTGCTGATCAACATGAAACGACATCCTTCCTCGCTGCCTGCAAAGAAAAAAAGGTGTCGGTGCACTCTGCCATAACAGCACTCTTTCAGGCTGCCCAGTTTACTGTGCAGGGAAACAAAAAGTCTTTTTTTGACAAGGTGTATACACCTGTCAGTGTCCGGGACAGACTGAGCCGACCAGTGGGGGAAGCGTTTGGTCTGTATGCATCTGAGACCTATGTTCCCTGTCGCTATAATCCGGAGGAGGATTTCTGGCAAAATACCCGGCGCATCCAAAAGAGTATTAAGGCGTATCTCAGTGACTCCAAGATCTTTACTCTGGTTCTTGCCGTAAACTCTGTCAATCAAGATCTATTGGACCGACTGCTGATCTATCTTCTCAATAAACAGTCGATACGATTCGGCTATATCATTTCAAATCTTGGCAGGCTGGACTTCCCTGCACAGTATGGAGATCTTACCCTCACAGCCATCCATGGGCCGATTATCTATGTTCCCTGTGCTGAAAAGACCCTCACCCTTTCAATGTTTGAGCAAAAGTTGTCTTTTAGTCTGACATACCAGCCGGGCACAATCGGAGAAGAAACAATCCATCAGCTACAGGAAGAGGCAATGGCACTTTTCCACAGGCTGGGCAGCATCAACCCATAAGAGCCACAGTTTTTATTGCGCTCTTTTCAAACTGTTCTGATTAAAATCACTATCACTCAGCCCCGTTTTAAACTGATAGTTCTGCCAGACCAGTACCGTTCGCTTACCGGATTGATGATTTTTCATGTGCATCTCCCCTGCCCGCCAGAACTTATCCAGATATTTTTCATATTTTTTAGAAACCATAGTCTTTAAGCGTGTTTTCTTACGATCATAATAGTCCACCTTCATATAGCGATATTCCTTTTTATCAATCCAGGAAACAATACGCCTATAACCGGAATCCGCATCTTTGGGAATCCGTTCTACCACGAAACAATCCATCTCTTTATAGGTTTCATCCCTCAGCCAGCGAAAGGTAAATTTCGAAAGCTCCAGACTGGAAAGATCCTCATAGGTGAACTCACTGCCCATAAAAGAACCACTTTTACTGGAGGAACTGATCCTCTTCACCCTTTTTAAGGCCGGAAGATAGAGCCACTGTTCATCATCTTTGTCTTTATGGCCGTAAGTCAATAAAGCTGTACCCTTCACATCACGCGGGTTGTCAAAGATCAACAGTCCTTTATCACCATCATC
>JAOZKX010000215.1:0-1821 GCA_029935135.1 Desulfocapsa sp. | reverse complement strand
ACCGAATTCACCTCAAACCCGGAAAAGAAGAGAACTGAAAATCCCACTGCCAGAACCAGTGAGGTCGTAAGCAGAGCCGAGCCCACGGTATGGAAAGAATACTGTATTGCATCAGGTGGAGACAGATCAAGCTCGCGCCTGGCCCGCAGATATTTACTGAGGAAATGGATGGTATCATCCACCACAATTCCCAAACTCATGGCAGCAATATAGGAAACAGCCATATTGACATAGCCGGCAAGCAGGCCCCAGAGTCCAAAGGTCATTATCGCCGGCATAATATTGGGAATAATGCTGAACAGACCAATCTTCAGACTGCGGAAGGCAAAAATCAGCACAAAGGAGATAATAAAAATAGCCAGCGAGGTAGAACGGATCATACTCTTGATATTACGCTCGGAGATATGGGCAAACATAATCCCCATGCCGGTCCCCCGGGGAGGCTCGGTAACAGACCAGTTCTCCGCAAGCCACTTGTCGGCCCTTTCCTCAAAATCTTGCAGTTGGCTGGTCGTCAGGCGTTTCTGGATAACGGTGAAACGCATGGCCGAACGATCCGGGGTAACAAATCCGTTCATATCCTGGCCAAAGGGTAGCGACATTTCATAGAGCAGCAGATACTGGGCCACCAGTTCACGACTCTCAGGGATGATATAAAATGCAGGATCGTCACCATGCATATTCATATTCAAGCGTTTGATGGTATAGAGCATGGAACGCACCTGGCTTACTTCTGGCTGTTCGGAACACCAGTCGGTAAAAGCCTGCAAAGCAGCAAGATATTGGGGTTCATGAACTCCACCCTCTTCTCCTGAGTCCATAAGGTAGTCAATACCACCCATGGCCGGAATCTTCCCTTCGATATAATCTGCGACCTGCCGCACCTCATAGCGTTTATCAAAATACTCCATAAAATTATCTGAGAGTTCCAGCCGGGGAAAGCCTGCTGCCAGCACCAGCAGCACTGCAGTCATACACCAAAGCAGAGGTTTTCGTCTAGAAACAACAAAGGCACCGAGCCGATCCATGGCGCGATGTTTCCAGCTTGCCCCCCCGCCCTGAATCTTGGCAACACGAACCGGGAGGATAAGCATCAGGGCCGGCAGCAGTGTAACGGAAAAGCAGAAGGCAGCGCTGACCCCTATAAAGACAGTAATCCCCAGATCCTGAAAAGGAGGCGAATCTGAACTGAGCAGGGTGAGAAAACCGATGCCTGTGGTAACACTGGTGAGGAAAACCGGCTGAATATTGATGCGCAGAGACTCCCGTACCGCCTCAATCTTATTCCGTCCCTCTGCCATGAAATAGAGCATGGAAACCAGTAGATGCATACTATCTGCCACGGCAAGGGTCAGGATAATAACGGGGGCGGCAGTGGAGGCGGAAGTCAGCTTGATCCCCAGCCAGCCGGCAATACCCATGGCAGTAAGTGTTGATGCGGCCACAACCGCCAGAGTAGAAAAAACTCCGCTTGCCGATGGCAGGAGAAGAAACATCATTGCCACCATCACAAGAAACATGATGGGATAGAGGTGGAGCATATCATCACGGCTGACTTCGGCGTAGGCAAAATTAAAGATCTCCGAGCCGCTTACCCGAATGGTGATATCAGGATATTTTTCCCCAATTGTCCCGGCCAGCATCCTGGCATAATCCGTAATCTCCTGATTGTTTTTCACAGATTCGGTGGAAGAGGTAATCGTGACCCAGATAAGGGCAAGATCACCGTTCACAGAGACCTGGGTATTGACCAGTAAGGGTTCAGCAAGGGCAAAGGTACGAATTTCCTCCAACTCATCCGGAGTCAGTGCAGCCGGCTCT
>JAOZKX010000214.1 GCA_029935135.1 Desulfocapsa sp. | reverse complement strand
GTTTTTTTAAGTCGTGGTCGTCTAGTTTTCGAATAATCTGCCAACATTTCTCAGTCGGGAAACTACCTTTTCCTGGCCAATTGTAACAAGAATATCAAACATGGATGGACCTGCAAGCTGCCCGGTAACCACGGTACGCATGCCATTCATGATGATACCGGGTTTGATGTCAAGTTCGGTGGCCAGATCACGGGCAGTCTGTTCAGAAGTCTCAAGGGTGAACTCGGAGAGAGCCTCATAGCGGTCTGCCAGCATGGGCAGCCATTCTTTGAGACCTTCATGTTTGAGAACATTCTTTTTCAGCGGCTTTGCCTCCACTGGGAATTCGTCGGAAAAATAGGCCCGGCCAAGGTCGGCGAAGTCGGTCAGCACATGAAAACGATCCCGGATAAGATCCAGTGTCTGCAGAAACCACTCTTTCCTGTCGGTGGCATAAGCACTGTCCCATAACCCCTCGGCTTCTAAAAAAGGCTGCACCATGTCTGCAATCTCCGTGATTGGCATGCTGCGCAGGTAGTGTTCGTTAAAGGCAATGGCCTTGGGATCGGTAAAGAATTTGGGGTTGTTTTTCTGGTAGTTAAATATGGAGTTGGTTTTGTTGATGCGCTCAAGGCTAAAGGCCTCAATCAGCTCTTCTCTGCTGAAAAATTCGGTGTCATCACCGGGTGACCAACCAAGGAGGACAAGGAAGTTGGAGAGTGCCCAGGGAATAAAGCCATGCTCACGATAGAAATGAACGGCCACAATCTCCCCATGTTTTCGCTTGGAAATCTTTGCCTTCTTCAGGTCAAGGGTAAGGGGCATATGGGCAAAGACAGGGATAGGGGCTTCCAGGGCATTATAGAGCAGTACCTGACGAATGGTATTGGTCATATGGTCCTGTCCACGAATGATATGAGTGATTCGATCTCTTATATCATCAACAACATTGCAGAGGAGATAGAGGGGCTTGCCGGTGGAACGGACAATCACAAAGTCCTCAATTTCGGTATACTGTGCTTTTATGTAGCCAAGCACCTTATCGTCGTAGCCGATCTCACCATCTTGATTAGGTACTTTGAAGCGGATAACAAAAGGCATGCTGGCTGCTTCTTTCTCAGCAACTTCTGCAGCAGTCAGATTGCGACAGGTTCCATCATAACCATAGGTGGTTTTGTTTTTCTGCGCAGCTTCGCGTTTGGCATCAAGTTCTTCTTTGGTACAGAAACACTTATAGGCCTTTCCTTCGCTAAGGAGCCTTGTTGCACTGGCCTCATGATCACTTTCAAATTCAGTCTGAAAGTAGGGGCCTTCATCCCAGTCAATACCAAGCCACTTCATTCCGTCAAGAATACCCTGGATAGATTCCTGGGTGGAGCGTTCCGCATCGGTATCTTCTATACGAAGGATCAGCTTGCCCCCGGTCTTTCTTGCGTACAGCCAGTTGTAGAGGGCGGTTCTGGCGCCACCGATATGGAGGTAGCCGGTGGGGCTGGGTGGAAAACGCAGTCGTGTTTCAGTCATGTGTAACCTTTTTTATTAATATGAGTATGGAAAATAGTTATGAGAAATTGTATATTAGGCATGATCTATATCGTTTTCAAGGCGATTGTTCAATAGGAATTAATGTAAATGTATCCCTCGTTCGCTTTATCTATTGCTGTTTAAACTGTTTATGGAGAGCTGTGATGAAAAACTTTCTATCCCGTTCCATTTTTCTTTTCTTTTTCTGTTGTATTTCCTTTTCTTCCCCTCCTGCACAGGCGGTCGATTTTTTCCCTTCTGATCTGGCTGGTGACTGGAGCGGCTATTTCCTGGAATCCACTGGGGATTCGAGCTACTGGATTTCAGGCGTGATGAGCATTGATCTGCAAGGAACGGTGACAGGAGGGACCTGGGTTGCTGCTTCAGGAGCGACAGGTACCTTTGTTGATGGTTCTCTGGTAATGGATAAAGGCGGGGTGCTCACCGGCACTATTAGGACCCATGAAGAAGGTGATCCTCCAATGGAAATAAAGGGAATGGCACTGTCCCATGGGAAGATGAATCAGGGCAAGGATCTGGTTCATGGGGTGGTCTTAAAAAATAATGGAAATATGGATCTTGTTACCTTCGTGCGTAAGGGGGGAGCCTCGTATGAAGAAAGCGATATCGTCGGCGACTGGTTTGGCTTTTTTCATTCCACCGACGGGGAAGATGCAAGAGACTGCTGGACTGTGGATATGGGGATAGGGCTTGGAGAGGGAGCCAGCAGCGGAACATGGAATTTTCTGCTTGCTGCAGGATCCGGTTCCCTGAATGGAAAATTTGCAATGAACAGTACGGGAAGCGTTGGCTATGAACTTCTTAGCAGTGGTGATGATAGCAGCACCCTGTTTGCTGCGGGGGGACAGATGGCTGAGTCAAAGACCGCTTTTGCAACCATTGATGGCCGAAGCGATAGCTCTCTGGATTTTGGTCTTTACCTGAAAACAGGTGGAAGTGGCTACCAGGTAATGGATTTGCAGGGTACCTGGGCAGGCTATATCTTCCAGTCCACTGCTGATATGGCCTATTGGGTATACGGCGCGATAAGGCTTGATGCCAATGGCCAATTCGTTTGGGGGCGCTGGGAGGCCGTTGATGGCACAGAGGGAAGATTTACAGGAGGAGGCCTTGTCTTGAGCCAGGAGGGCCTTGTAACCGGGAGCCTGAGTACCAGTGATGGAGGCGTGTTCAATGTGATGAGTGGGGCGATGGATGCGGGGAAGAGTATGATGGCTACAGTTGGTTCTCCAGGGCAGGGTATAGCCGACCTGGCCTTCTTTCTCAAGATGGAGCCCGGTTTTACCTGGCCCGCATTTCCCTGGCCCATTTTTCTGCCGTCCATGACCCAGAACAGGTGATTTGCCAGAAACAGTGGATGGGTATTACAACCGAGCCCAGCAGATATAATGTTAATAGAGGGGAGTAAAGGGAATATGTCCAAGGTCAAATATCGTTGCAGCATCTGTAAATATGAAACTGACAGCCCACATCCTCCTGCCAGGTGCCCTGTCTGCGCCGCGAGCAGTGATAAATTCAGATTGATTGCTGGAGAAGCTGAGATTCCTATTGAAAAAGAGTCGGCTCCGCCACTGAATGAGTATCTGTCGGAATGGAGTCGTGAAGAGTATGAAGAGGAAGAAAAATTTTCTATAATTCAAAAAATCTCCAAGACCGGGGTAAGTGAGATATCTCCCATGGGGACCAGGAAGTCTTTTCCCGGGATGGAGACGATCCTCTTTCGTGGCAGTCAGTTCCATCGTTTTCCTCTGGATGAGGATCAGGAGGTGTCCACTGCCACGGTTATAGGACCAAATGCCCGTAAACCTCTGGTTCTGGATGTTCCCTATTTTGTCTCCCATATGTCCTTTGGTGCACTTTCCAAAGAGGCGAAGATTGCTCTGGCCATTGGTGCCACGCGTGCTGGAACTGCAACCGGTTCCGGCGAAGGCGGTATGCTGCCGGAAGAACGCGAACAGGCAACGAAGTACATCTATGAGATCGGTACGGCCCTGTACGGCCGTGATGATGAAGCAATGAAAAAGGCGGAAGCCGTTGAAATTAAGTTTGGTCAAGCAGCCAAACCCGGTATGGGCGGGCATCTGCCTGGATCCAAGGTCACTGCAGAAATTGCCAAAATACGCGGGATTGCAGAAGGGGAAGATTTTATTTCTCCAAATTTCCAACCGGATGTGAAAAATCCGGAAGACCTGAAGGGTCTGGTGGATTCAATTCGGGGGAAAACAGGCGGCCGGCCGGTTGGTATAAAGTTTACCGCTGGGCATATTGAAGAAGATTTGAAGTTTGTTTTGTTTGCTGAGCCGGATTTTATAACCGTGGACTGTCGGGGTGGGGCAACGGGGGCTGCACCTAATTTTATTCGTGATCATATTTGCCTGCCAGCTATTTATACAATTCGCAGGGTGAGAAAATATCTAGATCAGACGAGGTCGCAAGTAACATTTTGTGTTACCGGAGGGTTTCGGGATTCCACAGATATTGCCAAGGCCATAGCTCTTGGTGCCGATGCTGTGGCTCTTGCCACAACGGCACTCCTGGCCATTGGCTGTCAGCAGTATCGGATCTGTAATACCGGTAAATGCCCTGTTGGAATCGCAACCCAGGATCCTGAACTGCGAAAACGATTTTCCATTGCCGCTTCGGCTGATCGATTGACAAATTTCTGTACAGCCACCACTGATGAAATTAAATCTCTGGCTCGCGTGAATGGAAGAAGAAATATCCACGATCTGAATCTGGACGATATCTTCACCATCAGCAATGAAATCTCGGTGAACACAGATATACAATTTGCCTGATAACTCTTCTTAGTAATGCATCCTGAAACGGAATGTTAGAGTTCAATTGTATCTCATCAGCAGAGGGGCTTTTTTTGTGATTATTGGCTATGTCATTGTTTGCTTAAAAACGGTAAGGCCTGGCAATTGATTTTGGTTGTTCTCTTTGTGAAAACTCGTTATACTGATAGGTTTTTATAAACAATTATGAAATATTCTATATAGATTTTAAAGGAGTAGAAATGAAAGTACTTATCAGCGACAATATGTCTCCGTCTGCGGAAACGATTTTACGCGATGCAGGCGTTGAGGTAGATGTGAATACCGGGCTGCCTCCGGAAGAACTGCAGAAGATTATTGGTAATTATGATGGTCTTGTAATCCGT
>JAOZKX010000213.1:1779-4703 GCA_029935135.1 Desulfocapsa sp. | reverse complement strand
TCAGCCGTCTCCCATTGAGTTCTTCCATGTAACATTAACGGATGGAGTTTAATCAGCAGGTTCAAGGCTAACTCTTCACACAGTACAACAATGGAATCAATCCATTTAGCCGTTGCGGAGAACTCTCCCCAAGTGGGAGAAAACACAACAGTCGGATTATCCTTCAACCCACACTGGAGTTTGAAGGTATGGGGATTAAATGTCTTGGCGGCTTTTGCCAATGCATCGCCCCGGATAAATCCACCACGGAGTATTCCAGGTAACTGAACCTTGTATTTTTTTGCTGCCAGCACGAGGGCTTTTTCCTGATACGGTCCAGTTGATAAAATATAGTCATATGTGACCGTATTCTTTATATGGGCATGATTTTTAGAAAATCCTAACGAAGAGACACCATGGGCCACCAGTATCTTTATGGTTTTATCAGGGCATAATTGATGATACGGGCTAATTGCTGCTTCTATAAAAATATCTGGTTTTATCTGGGAAAGCCAGATATACGAAACAACATCCTTATTGAGTGTATACTGATTTTTTTTGAGAAACTTCTGATACTCCGGCAACTGCATTTTTTTAGGATTGGAGCCAACAAGAATGACGACACATGAAAAATCGGTCACCAATGCGTCATACAATGGTTTCAAATGACCAAATTGGTACAGCTCTGAGGCATTTATTGCTATAATTGTCTTTTTCTTATTTATCTTCCCTGATTGTGACAGATCTGGAGCACCTGACGAATAATACTTTCTATATGCATATGCAATCAGGCACCTGACATATTTTGACCTAAAAGCATATTCATAGAATTTATAGACACATTTCCTAACCATATCACAGTTTTATTGTTTATCAAAAAATGAAAGATTTGTATTTCTTCTTAATAATTCTATATCGAGATTAAAGTCAACTTCCTCCCATAATGCATTATCAACAAGATGATATTTTACAATATGGCCATCATGGATAATTCTTCGAATAACATTATGATGAAAAATATGTAAATTTTTCTCTTCCCTGAACATCTTCTCAATTGTTTCTTTATAAATCAACCCAGCATCATTTTTAAATTTAAAGAATCCTATGGACTCACCATCAGTATGACTAACAGGAATTCCCTTACTCACATCCTTCACAACGTTATTGTCGTGATCAAGAATGACCTTCATATCATCATCGTCATATTCATTTTTTTCACAGACAGCCAGGCATATATCATATTTTGACCGTAACAAATCCTGTAAGATGGTCCTGTGAATAACCGTATCTCCATTAATAAGAAGAAAATCATCATTCATATATTCTCGGGCCAGCCAGCAGGAAACAATACTGTTTGACAAATTGTAGAATGGGTTGAAGACAGTAACTATCTGAATACCTGTAAACGATTCTAAATATTCTTCAATTTTATGCGCAAGATATCCGACAACCACAATAATTTCATCTATACCATTTTCTTTAAAAAGGTTGACCTGGTTTCCAAGGATACATTGCTTGTTCGCTATTTTAAGTAAACACTTTGGCGTATCCTTGGTCAACGGATAGAGCCTCTCACCTTTGCCGGCTGCTACGATTATTGCCCTCATCTTTCCTCCTGGTCTACTCGTTTTCTCATTTTAAAAACCATCTCCGATCTGAGCTATCACCCAACGGTCCTAGACTCTCCTTGCATGGACAACGTTTTTGCACCCATAGGAGTTTCACGGTCCCTTCCGCTCTTGTCGTGAACTCGCCTTTATGTTGCATCACTGGCCAGAAAATCTCATATTTGATCAGGAAAGAACACTCCCAGACTTTTATTTGCATATATGTCTTGTTTTCGATACCATCATTATAGGTGTTAAGAAAATAAAAATACAGAAGAAATAGAATCGCAACATATGCAGAACAAAAAAGAATTCATCACTGAAATTCAGCAGATTTTTGATTTTTTCATTTTAGGAATTGCCTTTGGGCTTGCCTATTACACCAAAATCTCGCTTGTCCCTGATTTCATCAGAGGACTAGCAACAGACCAGAATTACATACTGGTTTTTTTAATATCTGCCATTTCCTGCCATTTCAGTCTCCGTTTTGCCGACACCTCTCCACCATTTCGATACAAATACTTCTATGAACTCTTCATTAAAACCACAAAGGCTGTTATTGGTGGTACTTTATTTGCTGTTTTAGTGCTATATAGTACCCATGTTGCTGATATCAGCCGACTTCTCATGGGTCTTTTCATCGTCTATTCCATAATCCTTCTCTCTTTAAAAAAAGGCTATCTGTTTTTTATCTTAAACAAAAAACATACCGCCCCTTATAATGTTCAAAATGTTCTTATTATAGGAACCAGGGACAGAAGTCTGGATATCATCAATACCATCATGCATGACACTGTCCAGGCATACCGTATCATAGGCTGCCTGGACACCATCGGAAATGAAGAACGCATTGGCAAAGAGATTTATCCGACAATAAAAATTATCGGCACACTCTCTCTTTTCAATACAATACTGCTGAAACATTCCGTTGACGAAATCATTTTTGCGCTCCCGCTGAAGAACATCAAAGAGATACATAACTACATCTATTTTGCTGAAGAAATGGGTATTAATATTAGAGTCATACCTGATTTTCAACTTCAAAAGATCAAATTTTACCCGAAAAGAGCAACCATACAAATTGATCAATTTCTCGGACATCCCACTCTGGTCGTCTCTTCCCTTTCTCCTAATGAACTTGGCCTGTTTATAAAAAATATTTTCGATTATACCTCTGCGGCCATTGGCCTGCTCCTTCTCTCACCCTTTTGTCTGGTCGTTACTGTTCTTATAAAAAGTACCTCACCGGGACCGGTATTCTTTTATCAAGAGCGCTGCGGCTTAAATGGTCGTCACTTCAATGTGCTGAAATTTCGGACCATGGATGAACACGCCGAA
>JAOZKX010000213.1:0-1769 GCA_029935135.1 Desulfocapsa sp. | reverse complement strand
TGATAACGAAATGGATGGACCGGTATTTAAAATCAAGGATGACCCACGTATCACCAGGATAGGCCATTTTTTACGCAAAAGCAGTCTGGACGAATTACCCCAACTTATCAATGTCCTGAAAGGTGAAATGAGCCTTGTGGGACCACGCCCCCCTATTCCCGCTGAAGTGGAACAGTATCAGCTGTGGCAAAGACGGCGGCTCTCCATGAAACCAGGTATTACCTGTATCTGGCAGGTGAGTGGCAGGAACGAGGTATCCTTTGAAAAATGGATGAACATGGATCTTGAATACATAGACAACTGGTCTCTTTCACTCGACTTCAAACTTCTTTTCCTGACAATTAAGGAGGTGACCGTGGGGGGGGGACGATAAATGTAAATCCAACCTATCACATAGAAAAAGCATTCGTTTCCTGAAAAGACAGAACTCTAACAGAAAGCAATGTTCTCTTTCTCAATATTGAGGTATTTATGAAAAATCTCATGTCTTTTTCCATACTGCTGCTCCTTTCCTTTCTGTCCCTTTCCATAGCCACTGGTGCCGATCTTGAATCAGCCAGTGAACTCTATCTCAAGTCGGGTCTTGAAAAACAAATGGGAGATATTGGCCCAGCCCTTTTAGCCGGTTATCAAAACAATTATAATCAATCCAAAAACCTCACCCTCCACGACAAAAATGTTAACCGGAATATTTCTTTAATTATTGAGAACTCGTTTGACATTCAAGCTATGAAAGCAACGGTTATTAGCGGAATAATGAATAACATATCGGAGTTTGACATTACACAGATCCTTCACTGGTTAAACTCCTCTGCTGGCAAAAAGATTACCGCGCTGGAGGAAATGTCAGGCAGTAAAAAAGGGATGGAAGAAACACAGCGCTACATCAGGGAACTCAAGAAATCATCCGTTTCCAAAGAAAGGGTCCGGATCATCAAAGCGCTCAACTCCTCTATGCAAATCGAAGAAACAACCATTGACATTGCACTCTGCACCCAGTTTGCTCTGTTGATGACCTTCAAGAAAAAGGACAAAAAATTGAGTTATGATGATATTCAAAATCTGTATGCCAATTTCAAAAAAAACAGGGAACAAATTGAACCGATGGTTCAACATCAGGTCCATGGAAGTTTGTTATATACGTATCAGACTCTTCCCGATGAGCCACTGGACAAATATTTGTTTTTTGCACAATCAGAAAGCGGTAAAAACTACTCCCGGGTCACCTCTCAGCTTATCGTACAGACAATCACCGACAGCAGTTTACAGTTTGCATTTGAAATTGCTCAACTCCCATAGGCACTTTTTTACCGTTACCAAAACGACGTCAACTTTATTACTTCCTGCATAATAGATAGATTTCAACAGGTTATAAGCATACTCACTATCAAAGTTTTCGCCCCTGTATTACACATTTCTGCAGCCCTGGCAAAAATCGTGGTACCGGCCTTGACTTTTTGGCCCAGAGTGCTATTCTAAAGTTAGAGAGAACTTTGTTTTTTACGAGATAAAACCTATACCCCATAAGGAGGATATCATGAAAAAGTTAATGTTGATCAGTAGTTTAGTGTTTTTAGTTTCAACTACTTGTGCTTTTGCCGCACCGGCTGGATCGGATGAAGGTGATGTCCAGTCTTACACCGCAATTGTACCAAGCATGGCTGCCATTGCTACCTGGATTGCAGACTTTACGAATTCCTACAATGACAATGGTATTTACCAGGCGGTTGCAGAAGTCTTCGAAGACGGACGGACACCTGATGAAATTG
>JAOZKX010000212.1:1799-4719 GCA_029935135.1 Desulfocapsa sp. | reverse complement strand
CCAGCACATTAATTACTCAAATATTTGCACCAACCTTTGTAAGTTTTGTGCCTTTGGGAAGGATAAAGAGTCAAAACTCGCCTACGAGATGGATCTTGCAACTGTAAAACAGAAGGTCGCGGATCGTCTTGATGAGCCCATAACCGAGATTCATATGGTGGGTGGTATTCACCCGGACCTTCCATTTTCTTACTATACCGATCTGTTAAAGGGTATTAAAGAGATTCGTCCTGATGTGCATATTCAGGCATTTACCTGTGTGGAGATTGCTCATCTTGCTACCCTTGCTGACAAATCCGTTGGTGACACTCTTGAACTGTTGAAAGATGCAGGCCTTGGCTCAATACCTGGTGGGGGAGCTGAGGTTTTTGCCACCCGGATCCGTGAAATTACCTGTGAGAAGAAGCTGCCCGGGAAAGACTGGATTGAGGTTGCCAAAACTGCGCACAGACATGGGTTGCACACCAATGCGACCATGCTTTACGGTCATATCGAAACCATGGAAGAACGGGTTGAGCACCTTGATGCCCTCCGCCTTGCCCAAGATGAGACCAAAGGCTTCCTCGCTTACATTCCACTTGCCTTTCATCCTCAAAATACTGAAATGGATAATCTTTCCAGGACCACCGGCATTGATGATCTGAAAAATATTGCCGTTGCCAGGCTTATGCTGGATAACTTCCCCCACATTAAGGCATACTGGGTGATGATCGGCCCTAAACTTGCCCAGATTGCGCTTTCCTTTGGCGCAGATGATATGGATGGTACTGTCAAAGAAGAGGTGATCACCCATATGGCAGGTGCTGAAACAGAGCAGGCTATCGGTTCGACCACGCTGGTTAGGCTTATTAAAGAAGCTGGAAGGATACCCATTGAAAGGGATACTCTTTATAACACCATTCAAATTCACGAATAAGTCGAGGCTATCCCATGCAAAACCGTGAAATGGCCGGCATTGAAGAAAAGGTGTTTGCAGGAGAGCGAATCACAGATCAGGAATTTCTTATCTTGGCTGAAGAGGCTGATTTTTACCAACTAGCCTTTCTTGCCAATGGAATTCGTGAGCGCTTACACCCGGAAAAACTCGTTACCTATGTGGTTGACAGGAATATTAATTATACAGATATCTGTGTCTCAGCTTGTAAATTCTGTGCCTTTTTTAAAGCCCCCGAAGATAAGGAAGGGTATCTGCTCAGCCACGATGAACTTGGCGAAAAAATAAAAGAGACTCAGGATCTAGGCGGTACTCAAATACTCCTCCAGGGTGGTTTGCATCCAGACCTTCCCCTTGAATATTACGAGGATATGCTACGGTTTATGAAAAAGACCGGCATCCATATCCATGGTTTTTCTCCTCCTGAAATTATCCATTTTGCTTCTATTTCCAATTTATCTGTTGCTGAAGTTATAAAACGATTGATCGTCGCAGGGCTTGATTCCATTCCAGGTGGTGGTGCAGAGATATTGTCCGATCGTGTGAGGGAGTCCACAGCACCGAGAAAATGTAATGCCGACCAGTGGATAGCAGTCATGGAAGAGGCCCATATTCAGGGCCTGAGGACTTCTGCAACCATGATGTTTGGACATATTGAGACCCTTGAGGAGCGGCTGGAGCATCTCAGACGACTTCGCGAATTGCAGGACCGAACAGGTGGCTTTACCGCCTTTATCGTGTGGCCTTTCCAGCCTGATAATACAGCACTCATTGATCAGGTTAAAATTGAGAAAACCACAGGGTATTCCTACTTAAAGATGCTTGCTCTTTCTCGAATATATCTTGATAATTTCAAAAATATTCAGGCATCGTGGGTCACTCAGGGGCCCAAAATTGCCCAGCTCTCTCTTTTCTTTGGAGCTAATGATTTTGGCTCAACAATGATTGAGGAGAATGTGGTTGCTGCAGCCGGGGTCAGCTTTAAACTCTCTGAAAAAGAAATCCGTACACTGGTTACCGACGCTGGCTTTCAACCTCATCAGCGCCTTATGGATTACACCCTCGTTTCCTGAGTCTCCCCCTCGTGCCCACTGACTGTTTACACATCTACAGAGCCCCCTGGGTCGTTCCTGTGGAAGGTGATGTTCTTGCAGATGGTGCCGTTGTCGTTGACGGGAGGAGCATCGTTGATGTAGCCGATTATGCTGACATCAGTTTCCGCTACCCAGATACCGTAACCACCCAATGCGCCGGAGTATTACTCCCTGCCCTTGTAAATGCCCATATCCATCTTGATCTTTCTGTTGTTGGGACAGTATATCCGGATACAGGGTCCAGTTCTATGTGTGACTGGATAGGCTCTCTTCTCTGCCTGCGGGAAGAAAAAAAATATTCCGTTGCTGAGGTTGAGGCAGCGGCGAATAAAACCATTGGCGAACAATATGAATCCGGTGTCGGGCTTATGCTCAATATCTGTAATAGCCCTTTGCAATACGACAGACATGAAGGGATCAAGGTTATTTCCCTTCTAGAAATGCTTGGCCCATCAGAGATCGCTCAGGATTCTGTTATACAAACCCTTGATCAACTGGCAAACGATATTTGTGTTACCGCCCATGCGCCTTACTCCACTGGTCCCAGGCTCCTTGCTCATATCAAAAAGCGCAGCGTAAAACATAATTCTCTTTTTTCTCTTCACCTGGCCGAGAACACTGACGAATACCATTTGCTTTCCGATGGAACAGGCTGTTTTGCTGAGTTTTTAAATAGTCGTGGTTTGGCAGATGGAACCTATCCGATCCCAGGGTTTGATAGCGAAAGGGTAGTGGGGTACCTTAATCGGCTTGGCGTGATTGATGAGACAAGTCTCTTTGTTCATTGTGTTCATCTTGACGAAAAAGAGATTTTGCTTATTGCCCAGGCAAAAGGACATATCTGTCTCTGTCCCCAAAGTAATCATTTTTTAGATGTGGGTACGGCCCCCGT
>JAOZKX010000212.1:0-1699 GCA_029935135.1 Desulfocapsa sp. | reverse complement strand
ATATCTGTCTCTGTCCCCAAAGTAATCATTTTTTAGATGTGGGTACGGCCCCCGTGAATACAATTCTCTCAGCAGGCATTATTCCTGCTCTTGGTACGGATTCAATAGCGTCGAATCCAATGCTGGATATATGGCATGAGATGTCGACTCTTTCTCATGAACATCCAGATGTAGATCCGGCTGTAATTTTGCAGATGGCAACCATTGGCGGGGCACAAGCCTTACATGAAAGTGCAACCTATGGCAGACTTGTGCCGGGGGGGACAGCGAATTTTATCTGTATACAGGCAGAAGCCTATAAAGATGCAAACAGTGGTAAAGAGCTCATAAAAAAAATAACCAGTTATGGTCGTCCCGATTCAATTAGCTGGATGGGTCCTGCCGTAACCTGTTAACAAAGTATAGCATTTATGGATACAAAACATAATCAGATACGCATTGGGATGGTGAATTTTATCAACACTGCTCCTATCTACGAGGTCTGGAAAAAACGCCAGCATCCTGCCAACTGGCATGTTGTCGAGGCCCCACCATCCAGGCTCAATAATATGCTGGCAGCTGGAGAACTTGATCTGGGTTTCGTTTCTTCTTACGAGTATGCTGTTCGTCCGCTCGATTATCGTATCCTTTCTGATCTGTCCATAAGTGCTAATGGTTCTGTTGGTTCTGTCTTTCTTTTTTTGCGCATTGATCCAGAGATGCTTACCGGCCAAACCATTTTATTAAGCGGACAATCAGAAACATCTACCTCTCTTGTGAAGGTGATTCTGGAAGAGTTTTACCATGTTCGCCCTCATTATATTATTGGAGATGTTACTGGAAATGATGCTGCTCAGGCTGCTGGGATACTTGCCATTGGTGACGATGCTTTACGTCTTGCCTCTGGTGATGAATTTATGCATAAGCTTGATTTGAGCGAAATATGGTGTCGTTATACAGACCTTCCCTTTGTTTTCGCCCTTTGTGTTGTTCGTGAAAAGTTTTACGCCCAATTTCCCGATACCGTTGCCGCTATTCATCGTGAATTTCTTCATTGCAGGGAAGAGGGAAGAGAAAAACTCGAAGTTATATGCAATAATGTTGCTCCGCGTATTCCAATGCATCCAGATGAGTGTTATGTGTATCTTCGTGCCATTGAATATGACTTAGGTGAACGAAAGTTGCTTGCCCTGGAACGATTCTTTCAGTACCTGATCAATCGTAAGGAGGCCAGTAAAGATTCACTGCCCCTGAAAATCATTGAAAATCAAAGCGTAATCAATCAGTGAAAAAGAAAAAAATTCTTATAGGTGTTACCGGTGCTTCGGCCATGCTCTTTCTTCGCTCTTTTCTTGCAATGCTTGATGAAGAAGAGCTGATCATTCATGGTATCTGTTCCAGTGCCGGAGAAAAAGTACTACAGCTAGAACAGGATTGCCTCTTTACCGATCTTCCTGCCGTTTCAAAATGGTTTGAGCACAATGATTTCACCGCAGCGCCCGCATCGGGATCTGCAGGCTATGATGCCATGATCGTTATTCCCTGTTCCATGGGAACCCTTGCCTCAATTGCTTCAGGCATCAGCTCCAACCTCATTCACCGTTCGGCCGATGTAATGTTAAAAGAGAAAAAACAGCTGATACTAGTCGTTCGCGAAACACCACTAAACAGGACCCATCTGCAAAACATGCTTACCGCCCATGATGCCGGAGCAACCATT
>JAOZKX010000013.1 GCA_029935135.1 Desulfocapsa sp. | reverse complement strand
AAATGAGAAATTTCGTGAACAATGACCCCTGCCTGGGAGTCTGTGCCCGTCAACGAAGCTGTCCAGAACGCCCCGCACAAATTGATAGTATACTGATTGGGATATACCCAGGCATACACATCATCCATATCACAGCCGCAATCAAATAATATTGTCTCATCGGCCAGTGCATTGTTTATATGTGTAAAATTTGTTCGCACAGTTGAATAGCGCGCAGCATCATAATCACCAAACCAAGTGGTATAACGGGTCGCATTGCTCCGCTCAGCCACGGGAGCGTCAATCAATGCCTGTTGTGCAATCGAAGTAATGGATTCAGCCGCAGTCATGGCACTGTTTACTATTGCCTGCTGGCTGACAGTACAATCTACAAATGTTGAAGGTTGCTTGTATTGCATATCCCTTACTGCTCTTGGTTCAGCAATCTGCAACATAACCGGGGATGTTTTTTGCTGCATGGCAGCTTGAATGCGAGTGTTTTCCATGTATGTTCTGATAAATTTGTTACGATAAGTTACTGAATACATTCCGGCTGCATGAAGAGAATAGCCTTTTGCCAGGTCTATAGTTGCAGACACACTTTCACCGGAAGCAATGCTTACATAATCAGTGAGTTGAGGGGGCGCCCGTTTGACTTTTCGTCCAAGATAAATCGCTTCTGAGCCGCCGCTTACCACATCAAACATATCGGCATTAAACTTATCCCCTTCTTCCAATGGTGTTCCCCATTTAAGAACCTGAACTGAATCCGTTGAATTATTGCGCAAACTAAATTTGACCAACACACGCTCAGTTGCTTTATAGCTTGCCTGTACTGGATGTATGGTAACTTGCAATCCTCTGAATTGATCATCCGCAAAGGCCATCCCCGTCATACAGCCCAATGAAATCAGTACAGCCAGTAATGGAACAAACGTCCTACTCGTTCTCATCCACCCATCCTCCTCATATTTTCCAAGTTATTACAATTCACCCCTATTCATCCCGTTTTTGTTTTTTTGCAAAACTCGCCGCTTCCATACCGGCAACGCAACCTTCGCCAACTGCCTTTGCCATCTGGTATGGATGGCCGGTAATATCACCCGCGGCATAGACCCCGGCAATGTTTGTCTGGGTTTTCTTATTTGCCTCAATATGGCTCATGGTATCCATATCCAGCTGTACCCCTATCTCGAGGGCCAGCTCCATGGCACCTTTTGCGCCGAGTTCTATAAAAACGCCATCCAGAGCCAACTGTTGCCCGTCTTCCAGCACAAGAGTCTGCACAGCATCATCACCCTGTATCTCACTTACCCAAGTACCCGACACATGTTCAATGGCAGAATCAGCAAGCTTACTGACCAGGTCCTGTGAAGCGCTCAGTTCCCTGCTGACCAGATATACTTTTGAGGCATAACCGGTAAGGGTCAATGCACCATCGATTGCAGCACTGGCATTTCCGACCACGGCAACGGTGGCCCCTCTGTAAAAATTTGCATCACAATCAACACAATAGGAAACACCCTTGCCGAACAGTTCCTTTTCTCCCGGAACTTTCAGTTTTTTTCTCGATGTGCCATTAGCAAAAATGATTGCTCTGGTGGAGACAGTAATGCCACTTTCCAGATTGAGTACAAAACCACCATCGCCTTCGGAAATTTTCAAGACATCATCCTCAGCCAGCTCTGCCCCAAATTGTTTTACCTGGGCGATACCTGCTTCCAATAATTCCTGTCCTGTCTTTACTCCTTCGACACAGGCATAATTCTCGACATGGGCGGAGTACAGTGCACTCCTCTCAATCCTGCCCAAAAGTAAAACGCTACATTTTTTTCGTACCGCATGGATAGCTGCCTGTATACCTGCCGGACCTGCACCAATAATGACTACATCTTTTTTTTCACTCATATGGTATCCTTAAATTGCAAATCATTTGCTCTATTTTCGTAAAAAGGAGTATTCCTCTTGAATTTTCCCCTAAATTATCATACATCTTATTTTCTTTGACACACTATATAATCAAGACCTTTAACTCCGTCAATCATCGCTATGAATATACTAAATACACGAATCGTTATTACCGGTGTGGGCCTTGCCGCACCAAACGCAGATAACCTCACAGAATTCCGCCAGAAGCTTCTTGCCGGAACCAGCGAAATAACAGAAATTGATCTTCGCTATTTTGGCAAAGCTCCAGCCGGTATATGTACCTTCCCCGAAACAAAGTATCGGAAGAAGAAGGAAAACAAACGAGGAACACGTGCCGGTTGTCTTGGAGTATACTGTGCCAATGAGGCACTTGCGGATGCCACTCTTCCCATTGATCATTACGACTCTTCACGCATCGGTGTATACATCGGACTCACCGAACATGGAACAGTGGAAACCGAGAACGAAGTCTACAACATCAGCCAGTATGACTACAATGTAGATTACTGGACACACCACCACAACCCGCGGACAGTCCTCAACAATCCTGCCGGTGAGATCACCATGAATCTTGGTATCACCGGGCCCCATTATGCCATCGGTGCTGCCTGTGCTGCCGGCAATGCATCCCTTATTCAGGGGGTACAGATGCTGCGTCTTGGTGAAGTTGACATGGCACTTGCCGGAGGGATATCAGAATCCACCGGTTCCTTTGGTATTTTTGCAAGTTTTCAGGCTCAGGGCGCTTTGGGCTCTGCCGACGATCCCCGAAAGGCATGTCGTCCCTTTGATCTTTCCAGAAACGGTATCGTTGTCTCAGAAGGGGCATGTATTTATGTCCTTGAAAGACTTGATGACGCCCTGGAAAGGGGAGCAAAAATCTATGCGGAAATTGTTGGTTATGGCATGAATTCCGATGCCCGTGACTTCGTTCTGCCCTATGATAAACGCCAGGCCGAATGCATGGAACTGGCACTTGCCAAGGCAGGGCTGGCACCAGAGGATATTGATATTCTCAACACCCACGCCACCGGTACCAAACAGGGCGACATTGAAGAATGTAAAGCCATCCGCAAGGTCTTTGCAAACTCGAAATCAACATATATTAACAACAGTAAAAGCATCATCGGCCATGCAATGGGAGCGGCAGGCGTCCTTGAACTTGCCGGCAACCTTCCTGCCTTTGAAGATAATCTTGTCCACCCAACTATCAATGTAACTGACTTTGACCCGGAATGTGATCTTCCCAATATGGTCTTACAGCAACCGGTAAAACTCGATTCTGTGAACACTATTTTAAACAACTCCTTTGGTATGGTTGGAATTAACTCTGTTATTATCGTGAAAAAAATGCAATAAAAGCACTTTTTCACTATTTTTTATCTTTTTTAAAAAATAATTATAAAAAAGTTTCCCCGGCTATGGTATAAGGGAGAGTTTTTCCTCACTTAACGGTGAGATTTTATATACACCCTATAGCAAAGACATTGAGACCAGTATCTTCATTTGAAGATTCAGGCCACGGCCGGAGAAAAATATGACACGCGATGCAATTAGAGACCTTATTCTGGAAATCATTGAAGACATCGACGAAGATGCAGACTTTGACACTCTAGAGGCGGACAAACCCCTACGTGACCAGCTTGACCTTGACTCCATGGACTTTCTCGATATCGTTATGGAACTTCGTAAACGCCACAAGCTGCAGATCCCTGAAGAAGATTACCCCGAGCTTGCCACCCTTGACTCCTGTGTAAATTACCTGGAGCCACTTCTGGCAGACGCATAGCAAGTGCATGTCCCCCTTTTGATTATCGGCGGCGGTCTTTCCGGACTTGCCGCCGCTCTTCGTTTTGCCAGATTTATTCCCGATGTCCTTCTCCTGGAAAAGCACTCTCGTGTTGGCGGGCTCAATTCCTACTACTACCGCAACAACAGACTGTTTGAAACCGGCCTCCATGCCATAACCAATTACGCAGCCCCAAAAACGAAAAATGCCCCGCTCAACCGCCTGTTACGGCAGCTGAAGATTAAGCGTAAAGAACTGGATCTGCACGAACAACTGAGCAGTGAGGTTCGATTTATTGACCAGGAATCACTTGTTTTCTCAAATGACATTTCACAACTCAGCACTGAAATAGCCGTAAAATTCGCCAGTTCTTATAACTCCTTTCAAAATCTGCTGAAGACTATTGAGGAGTATGACCCCTTCCGTCCGGCGCCTTTTATCTCTGCACGAGAAATGCTTCTCGAACAGCTGAATGATCCACTGCTGGTAGATATGCTGCTCTGTCCCCTGTCCTATTATGGCTCATCCATTGAAAACGATATGGATCTAGGCCAGTTTGTTATTATGTTCAGAGCAATCTTTATGGAGGGAATGTTTCGTCCAGGCGGAACCATAAAAGATTTTCTTGATCTGCTCCTCCTCCACTACAAGAACCATGGCGGAACCATACGCACAAAAGCTTCTGTCAAACGCATCCTCCATAACAACAAAAAAGTCAGTGGCGTGAAACTTGAAAATGGTGAGGTTATCAGTTGTGACTATCTCCTTTCCACTATCGGCTCAGAGGAAACATTTGCCCTTCTTGGCACACCATCCCCCCTGGAAACAAAAGCAAGACTCGGCTTTGTGGAAACAATATTTGAACTTCCCGCAGGTACCAGACTCAGTGAATCCAATGATCGTACCATTATTTTCTATAATTCAAGCAAGAAATTCACCTATCAGCACCCCGAACAGCTCGTGGACTTCAACAGCGGCGTAGTCTGCTTGCCACAGAATTTTCAGGACTTACCCTCCGCACCAACAATGGAAGTACGCACCACCCATCTGGCCAACTATAACGAGTGGAAACATCTCAGCTCCAGCAGGACAGAGTATGAATCCGCAAAAAATACTACTGCCCTTGCTTCCCTGGAAGTAGCCGAGAAAATCGTTGGTAATTTCAGTCAAAACATTGTATATCGTGATACCTTTACACCAATAACCATTGAACGCTTTACTGCGAAAAAGCAGGGTGCCATATACGGAAACCCTGTAAAAATAAAAGATGGGGATATTGGATATGAGAATCTCTTTTTAGCTGGTACTGATCAGGGATTTCTAGGCATCATCGGGGCCATGTTAAGTGGCGTTTCCATTGTCAATCAGCATATCCTGCCCAGACTTTAAAATACTCTGACAATCTCTTTTTTATTATGCCTGTTTCCTTCTCACAAACTGCGGACCAATATGATGTCGTCGTTATCGGATCCGGCCTGGGTGGACTGACTTCCGCCAATCGTCTCGCTTACTGCGGCTACAAAGTTTTACTCCTGGAATATCACAGCCAGCTTGGTGGCCTTGCCACCTGGTTTAAAAGAAAAGGTCATATCTTTGATGTCTCCTTACATGGTTTTCCTTACGGAATGGTTAAGACCTGTAAAAAATATTGGAACAGGGAGATCATGAACTCCATTGTTCAACTGAAAAATATCATTTTCGACAACCCCCAGTTTCAACTGAAGACCACCTTTGATCGCGTTGATTTTACCGAAAAACTTATCTCCTATTTCAAGATTCCCAAAACAACCATAGATGCTTTTTTTGCCCGTGTTGCCGGCATGAATTTCTACGATGACCAATCCATGACCACCAGGGAACTCTTTAATGAGTATTTTCCCGGTCGCAGTGATGTCCATCGTTTACTTATGGAACCAATCAGTTACGCCAATGGATCCACCCTGGACGACCCTGCCATTACCTATGGCATCGTCTTTTCCAACTTTATGAACAAGGGGGTATTTACCTTTGAAGGCGGAACAGACAAGCTGATTAAAATGATGACCGTTGAGCTTGAAAAATGCGGTGTCACCATCTGCACCAACTGCAAGGTTGACCGCATTATTGTGGAGCAGGGGAAAGTCAAAGGAGTTGAATGCCGTGGCAAGGTCATTGCTGCCAAGAGTGTTGTCTCCAATTCCGGGATTACCAATACCATCCATAATCTCGCTGGCCGTGATGCTTTTTCAGATACTTTTATGGAAAAAGCGGATAAGGTTCGGGTAAACAATTCATCCTGCCAGGTCTATATCGGCATCAAAGAGGATGAGGGTTTTGACGATATTGGTGACCTGCTCTTCACCTCAAAGGCTGCGGAATTCAGTTCCACAGAACTGTGTGACCTGCACACTAAGTCAAAGACCTTTTCTGTCTACTACCCAAAAACACGCCCGGGCCACAATCGCCATACTATCGTGGCTTCCATGAATGCTAACTATAAAGACTGGGAAGCATTTTCTGATGAGCAGTACGGTCAGGAAAAGGAGTCCCTTATTCAACGAACCCTGCTTGACCTGGAACGCTATCTTCCAGGAGCAAAAGAGAAAATCGACTGGATAGAGGCAGCCACCCCGCGAACCTTTAACCGCTACACCCTACATACGCGCGGGACTTCTTTTGGAACAAAGTTTGAAGGCCTGGATATCTCACGCAATATCTTTAAAGAAGTTGGCGGTCTTTTCCATGTGGGATCTGTGGGAATTATTATGTCTGGCTGGCTGGGTGCCATCAACTACGGCGTCATTGTCTCAAACGATGTAGATGCCTATATGCGCAGTAACGACTAAAATGACCGATTTCAAAGGACAAAAAGTAGTTATCAGTGGTGCCAGTAGAGGGATAGGTAAGGCACTCAGCCTGGCTTTCCTGCAGCAGGGCGCAACTGTTATTGGTGTATATGGCGGTAACAAAACTGCCGCCGATGCTTTCCAGGAAGAGTGCAGTGCTGTGGGGGATCGCCTGCAGCTACACCAGTGTGATGTCTCTGAGCAAAAGCAGGTGGACACTTTTTTTGATACGGTTGAAGCCGAATTTGAGACCATCGATATTTTGATAAATAATGCCGGCATCCGACGGGATAAACTCCTGGCGATGATGGATATGGAAAACTGGCAACGGGTGATTGATATCAACCTGACCGGCACATTCCTTATGTCACGCCGAGCTGTACTCCTGATGCTGAAACAACGATATGGCCGCATTATTAATATCACATCTCCAGTTGCATCCATGGGTTTTGCCGGACAAACAAACTATGGGGCCTCCAAGGCTGGACAGATCGGCCTCACCCGGAGTCTCTGTAAAGAAACAGCCAAGAAAAAGATCACTGTCAACTGTGTTTCTCCTGGTTTTATTGATACAGACCTTATCGATGACCTCAGCGACGAACAGGTAAAGGCCTATAAAAAAATGGTTCCCATGCGCCGTTTTGGGAAGGTTGAAGAGGTTGCCGATGCTGTCCTCTTTCTTGCATCCAAAAAGGCATCCTATATCACAGGCGCTGTACTAGATGTAAATGGAGGTATTTAATTGATGACAGAAGAGATCAAAGTCACCGATCTTATCCCCCACCGTCCCCCATTTCTCTGGGTCGATACTATTATTGAGTACGACTCCGCATCCATTATCACCGAAAAAGCTATTCCCGAAACTCTGGATATTTTCCAGGGACATTATCCTGACCACCCTATTCTTCCTGGTGTAATCCTCTGTGAGGCCCTTTTTCAAACGGGGGCATTACTTATTGCTCTTATTTTAAAAAACACAGCAGTCCCCAAAGCCGGCGTTCCCGTCATCACCCGTATAGAAGAGGCCAAGTTCAAAAGACCTGTGGGGCCTGGTGATTCCATCCATATGCAGGTAAATATCCGAGAGGAACTAGGAGGAGTCTGGTTTCTCAAGGGTGTCCTTCGAGTCAATGAAAAAGTCAGCGTAAAAGTCAATTTCGCCTGTACCCTTGCAGAGTTATAGGCAATACTCCATGGAAGTCAAAAAAGATCTGGAACCACTCCTCACCTGTATATTCTGTGAAAAACAGAGCGCCAGACTCCATGGTCGCTGACATAATGCCACGGTACTCTGCACGGAGTGTGGAATGGAAAGCAAAGCGTCACTGTATGAAGAACAGCTGCAGGAGCATATCGATCATCTTTGCCGATTGGCCCAAGATTAGTCTTTACTCCCCCAGACATATACAGTAAAAAATATCACTACTTCTTCAGTACTCACCTCTATAAGGAACAAAAGTGCAACTCTCAATTTCCAATATGATCATGCATGCCGGTCCCATGGGACAGATGGTTATGCTCACACTCCTTCTGTTTTCCATTGCCTCCTGGGCCATTGTCTTTATGAAAATACGACTTTTCAAAAAAGCCGTACTGGATACAGAAGATTTTCTTGAAGCATTCTGGTCATCAAAGACCCTGAACGATGCAGCCACTGCCGCTGAACGATTTCCTCTCAGCCCCGAAGCTGCTGTTTTTTCGTCCGGTTTTACAGAACTGCAGAAAATCAACAAAATCAGAAACAGAAAAGAAGGAGGCCAGACAGGTGAAACCCTTGATATGCAGTTGGCCACCATGGACAACCTCAAACGTGCCATCCGCCAGGCCGAATCACAAGAAATCGGTGACCTTGGTAAATCACTGCCATTTCTCGCCACCACAGGATCTGCAGCTCCTTTTATTGGATTGTTTGGAACTGTCTGGGGGATAATGGCATCTTTTCATGATATCGGTATGCGTGGCTCGGCATCTCTTGCCGTTGTTGCTCCTGGAATATCCGAAGCCCTGGTGGCAACTGCTGCCGGACTAGCCGCTGCCATCCCTGCCGTTATTGCCTACAACTACTTTTCCAACAGACTGGCTGAAATTGAGAATGAAATGGAAAACTTTTCCACAGACTTTCTCAATCTTGTTGAAAGAGATCTGATGAGCAAGGTGTAAAATGGGATTCAGTACAAATAAGGGAAACAAAGGATTAGTTTCTGAAATCAATGTGACTCCCCTGGTGGATGTTATGCTGGTTCTGCTTATCATTTTTATGGTGACCGCGCCGATGATGACCCAGGGACTTGAAGTAGATCTTCCTGAAACAACTGCCCGTTCCCTGCGACAAAATGAAGAACCACTCGTTGTCACCCTTGACAAAGATGGAAAGATATCCCTTGGAAAAACGGAGGTGATTCTTGCTCTGTTACGCCAGAGTCTTGAAAAAGAATATATCAAGAATAAAGACCAGTCTATTTTCCTTAAGGCAGATAAACAGGTTCCCTATGGACTGGTGGTCTCTATTATGGCTGAAATAAAATCTGCCGGCTTTGACAAACTTGGAATGATCACCCAACCCAGACACGAAAAAGAAAATGGCCTATAGAGAGTATGCGATGGTCACCCTCCCTGCTGCCGGCTGGAAACTCCCATTTAATCTTGCCGTACTGTTGCATATCCTTGCCCTTTCTTCTGCAATCATCCTTCCAAAATATCTAAGCACCAATAATCTCATCCCGGAGGTCTACTCCGTTGATCTCGTTTCAATCACAGACCCTGCTCTCGCACCGGTGCCTCCCCCGCCTACCGCAAAACCTGTGACACCAAAGACCAAACAACCTGTTGTAACCATCCAGAAACTCAAATCAGTCAGTGCAAAGAAAACTGCTCCCATAGCCCCTCCCGTGCCTGTTGCAGAAGAGCCAGTTGCCACACCGGCCAAAGTCGTTTCCCTCAAGCCTTTAAAACGAAAAGTAAAAAATAAAAATGCTCCCGACATCCATGCCAGACAATTGAGGGCAAAACAGGACGCTGCCGATCAGAAAACAAAGGAAAAACAACTTCTCGAAGCACAACGACAGCAACATCTGCAGGAGGCCAAGCGCCAGCAGGCACTGGCAGCTGCAGAGGCACAAGCTGCGACAAACGAAGCTGTTAATGCCCTGAAACAATCACTCATGGCCAATGCTGCTGCTGATATCGCAACTGGAAGCAATCGACCTGCGGCAAGATCCACCAGCAAGCCATCAAGCGCCATTGCCTCTCAGTATCATGCCTCTATCTTCGCCCACCTCCATCAATACTGGTCACTCCCAGATATCAAGAAATGGAATCCAGAGCTCACATCGGTGATTATTATCACGATTGCAAAAGATGGGGCTATCCTCAATCACAGATTCGAAAAACGGTCTGGAGATAGAGTCTTTGATCAATTCGTCAGTAAAACAATCCAAGATGCCAATCCTCTACCAGCAATCCCCGGTCCTCTTAGAAAACAGCAATACACCATTGGACTTCGCTTCAAACCTGGTGGCATACTCTAGATTTCTTACAGTTTTCCATAGACATTATTCATTTAAAAGCCTCTTTTTGCAGCTAAAAAGGTTGACTGCTGCCGCTAACCCTTTATAATTAAGATTATCATTATAAACCTGACCAATATCCCATCAACAACTCAATTGAATTACCTTATATAGAATGAAATCTGCAATAAACTGTTTACCTGTTCTTTTCCTTTGCATCCTTACCTTGTTGCCCTATCAGGCAAGTTGCCAGGACATGGTGTATCTGGATATCACCTCTCCAGAGACCCGTAAAATAAACATTGCTGTTCCCTGGTTCAGCAACCAGGAACAACCCAACCAACTCCAGGCATATGGCCGTGATCTGGCAGAAGATCTCTCAAGAGCTCTGCTCTTTCATGGTATATTTTCTCTCACCGGAGAAGGGCAGCCTCCAAAAAACCAGGACAGTGATTGGAAGGCCCAGGGGGCAGATTTTGTAATTCTTGGCAACTACATCCTTTCTTCCAGAGGAGTGAAATTTGAGTTCCGCCTGCTTGATGTTGCAGGTGGAGATATGCTGATGGGAAAACGTTATAATGGTACCAGGAATCAGCAGCAGGCTATCCTTTTTAAATTCTGCGATGCGGTTATCCAGGAACTGACCGGCCAACCCGGCATAGCAGGCTCAAGAATTGTCTATGTCTCCGACAAGACTGGTCATAAGGAAGTATACCTTACCGATATACTTGGTAAAAAAGAACGACAGATTACCCGCCATAAAAACCTGGCAATTTCTCCACGATTTGTACCCGGTGGACGCTACCTCAGCTACACCTCTTATCATGCCGGAAACCAGAATCTCTATATTACCGATCTGCAGCAGAGCAAAACCACTCGTCCTCTTTCCAGAAGAAAAGGAATGAACCTTGCCCCAGCATGGTCACCAGATGGCGACAAAATGGTGCTCACTCTCAGCAAAGACGGAAACCCGGATCTCTTCCTTATGGACAAAAAAGGAGAGATAATCAGGCAGCTGACCCGTCGTTCCGGTATTAATGTTTCACACAGCTGGTCGCCTGAAGGAAAAAAAATATCCTTAGTCTCAGACAGAAGCGGCAATCCGCAAATTTATATCATGGATATGGCAACAACCAATGTGCAGCGACTCACATTTAAAGGGCATGAAAATGCCGAGCCTAGCTGGTCGCCCAAAGGTGGCCTGATCGTCTATTCAAGTCTGACCAATGGCTCATATCAAATTTTCACCATTGCTCCAAGAGCAGGAATTTCACCCATACAGATCACCAAGGATTCCGGTCAACACGAATCACCAACCTGGTCGCCTGATGGAAAACAGATCATATTTTCTTTACGAAAAGGGAATGAGCAAAAGCTCTACGCCATCTTAAAAAACGGAACGAATCAGCGGAAACTTTTTGATTTTCCAGGGAACCTGACATACCCGCGCTGGGCCGAATAATTCATACTTATTATTGCTATCCATAGAGGCATCATCATGAAAAAGAAATATCTCACCGCCATCCTGCTCTTCAGTGTTGTTCCCTTTCTTTCGAACTGCGCGACAAGGGAAGATGTTACTCTTCTTAATCAACATATCCGGGCCCTCAATAAAAAAATTGATACAATTAAAGAAGACCCGACAGTTAATCAGATGCAGAAGCGTCAGGCAAATTCATCCAGCCAACTTGACCAGATGGAAGCGGAGATACTGCAGCTAAAGAGTCTGCTTGAGGAAAATGGGCACATGAATCGAATGCTGCAGGAACAGAACAAAGAACTGCAAGGAGCAGTTCTTACCCTGCAGACCAAACAGGAACAGGAACTAAGCACTCAACTTGCTGAGCTCAACAATAAGATTAGTCTGCAGGAACAATCGCTCGCAACTATCAGGCAGGCAAGGATAGACGATGCCAACCGGCGTTCAAAAGCTGCCGCCATAGCCGCAGAAGAAGCAATGCGTAAGGCAAATGCGGCAAGTGCTGCCCAAAAATCTGCTGCCCGTCCGGTAGCAACACAGCACATACGAGTATCTGCTAAAAAAATCGTCCATTCAGGAGTATCTGCATCTCCTGTCCCCACTTCTTCATACCCCACTGCCAAACCGGCAGTGGCAAAAAGAAGTCAGGCAAAAGCAGAAAAAGTAACTCCAGTCAAAGAAGCTGCGCCTGCAGTAAACAACAGTGGAGATAATTTTTCACAGGCCCAACAACAGTTTGCTAAAAAACAGTATAAAAAGGCCTATACACTCTATGAAAAACATACAGAAAGTGTAGGGCAAAAAGAGTCCATCCAGGCCCGTTATATGATGGGAGAATGCCTTTTCAAACAAGGGCAATATGACCAGGCAATCATTCAATACCAGCAGATCATTTCCAGTTTTCCAGGTAATCCACAGGCGGCCAAGGCTCTTCTTAAACAGGGGGAGGCATTCGAACAGCTTTCAGACAGAGATACGGCAAAAATCATCTACAAAAAGATTACCGCTTCCTACAGTACTACTCCCGAAGCAGAAATAGCTAAAGAACGAATTTCCTCGCTTTAACAGTATATTATTTTTGGCGATGAAAAAGAAAAGACTGGACGAGCTTCTCGTCCAGCACGGATTGTGCGGAACCCTGCAACAGGCTCAGGGCCTTATTGGGGCAGGGCTTGTTTTTGTTGACGGACAACGGGAAGATAAAGCCGGAAAAAAGTTTCAGGAAGATACCCTTCCGCAAACACAAAAGAAGTGCCCGTTCGTATCACGGGGTGGATACAAGTTGCAAGGTGGCCTGGACGCCTTTTCCTTTGATCCGGAGCAGATGATATGTGCCGATATTGGTGCATCCAGTGGCGGCTTTACCGATTGTCTCCTGCAAAATGGGGCAAAAAAAGTCTATGCAGTTGATGTTGCCTATGGGCAGCTGGACTGGAAGTTACGCCAGGACAAACGCGTCATCGTTATTGAACGCTTCAACGCCAGACATATTACAACAGTCCAAATCCCAGAACCATTGGACCTTGCTGTCATCGACGCAGCCTTTATTTCTCTGACGAAACTCATCCCCCCGTTGATTCCCCTCTTTGCAGAAAAAGTTGCCATCCTATGCCTGATCAAACCTCAGTTTGAGCTGGCAAGGGAATATATCCCCAAAGGCGGCGTTGTCACAGATCCGGCCCACCATCAACTTGCCATTGATACTGTGACACATTTCGTGGAAAATGCAGGGTTACAGGCAGCAGGAATTACCCCCAGCCCAATCCTTGGTCCCAAAGGAAACCGCGAATTCCTCCTCCTTATCCGCCCTTAAGGGTTACCCATCCTCTTTTAATCGCTCAATCATGGATCGCATTTTACCGATCTCTTTAGCCATACCCTTCGGCAGTGCACTATCCGTTACGGCAACCTGCATATTATGCTCGGCAAGCCTTAATCGTCCCTCATAGAGAAAATACTTACTCAGGTAATAGGCAGATTCGCCGTTTTTTCCTGTCTCAGCCTTCAGTTTTCCAAGTTCATAATAGACCTTTGAATACAGAGGCATAAAATCCTGGACTTCCTTGAAATACCTTTCCGCCTGTACAGTATCACCAAGCTCACGCCATATTTTAGCATATTGATATGTTGCCCACATATCATCCCGGTCTCGACCATACGCCTCCCGTATCAGGGAAAGGGCTGTTTCCTTATTCCCGGATTCAAGCTCAACAAGGGCTAAGTCTGTAATCAGAATGGGTTGATCCGGATAATGAGCAATGACCTTCTGCAACAACTCACGACTGGAATCATAATTGTTTTCCATCCTGTCCAACTGTGACAGGCCGTAAGTACACATGATCAGATCTTCTTCTGAACGGGATGTGTCCGAAAGATAATTGAGCAGCAGATTGCGTAATTTTTTTCCATCCTTGATAGTTGAAAGAATTCTATATTTCATGCGCAGAAAAGCAAAATTATCGGTCTGAGGAAATTGAACATTTCTTCTTTTATCTATTGCCAAAAGTGATTGCACATAGTCGAGTCTGAATTCCGGATTTGGATGGGTCAGCAGATATTGCGGGATATTTCCCATGGCATACCTGGTTATACGGCGCATGGTTTTTAACATCTCCGCCTGGGCCTCGGGATTCCTATCCATTTTCACCATCCAACCGTAGGCCAGACGATCGGATTCTTCCTCATGTAGCCTGCTGAAATGCAGATTCACTGCCTGGCCGGCGGCCATGGCCCCGGTGAAAAGAGCCTGACTTAGTGCCCCAGCCCCAAGCGCAATGGCTGCAAGGGAAAGAAGGGTTGTGGCTATACTGACCGTTTTTCCCTGATCCATTCCTTTGGCAATATGCCTTGATACAACATGGCCGATTTCATGGGCAAGTACAGAAACCAGTTCATCTTCCCCGTTCATTTTTTCAATCAGACCAGAATAGAAAAAGACAAGCCCGGATGGCGCTGCGAAGGCATTGAATTGGGAAGACCTGACGACATAAAAATGGTAATCAAAGTATTGCACACCCGCCACGTCAAGAACTTCTGTACCGAGA
>JAOZKX010000211.1 GCA_029935135.1 Desulfocapsa sp. | reverse complement strand
CAGGAATGCATTTGTTTTTACTGCTGTTCAGGAACCCGGCCTGGCAAATGTTGCCGCAACAGTGTTTAATCTCCTTGGCTTCGAAGCACCGGAAGAGTATGAAAAGTCGCTTGTCCGTCTGTAGGCCGATTTAATTTTTGTAGGGATTACTGGTAATTGCTACTTGTGATGAGAACAGTAGGCAATATCCGCTTGTAATCTTTAATAAATAAAAAAATATTATTTATTTTCTGTTTTTACTGGTATTTTGAGAATCCCTTTAGTAATATGTAAATAAGTATAAATTGTATGGCATCAAAAAGGTTGCTTCTCAGCTGATTGAAGAGGTGTTCTTTCCTGCGTTGTTGTTGGGAGTTTTGTGACTGTACAAAAGAAAAAAGCATGATCACATCGGTGATCAGAACTGAGGAGTTCAAAGTTTATTATGTTAGAAGGAACAGTTAAGTGGTTTAATGAGGCAAAGGGTTTTGGATTTTTAGAGCAGGATGGTGGAAAAGATGTTTTCGTTCACTACTCAGCTATTGTATCTGATGGTTTTAAAACTTTGAACGAAGGTGATAGAGTAGAATTTGAGATCACCGAAGGTCCTAAAGGTCCTGCAGCAGCTAACGTGCAAAAAATATGATGTAAAACATATTTATTGTCTGTTTTAAGGGGTGAACCATTTGATGGTTCACCCCTTTTTTTTTGATTTTTTGTTCCTCTCCTTAAGGCGTTACTTATGAAAGAGCTTTCAAGTTCACAGCGTGCTCGTTTGGCGATACGCACATTTAAAACAATAGCTGATGCTCTGGTTTTACGAGGATATTATCGACCGTCAGGGAAAACCGGAGATAAGTTATCTGAGTCTCTCATGACATTTGATCCGGAGATTTACGGCAGCATGAGTGATCATCGAATGGTTGAACTTCAGGGGCTTGAATATGTGATGGATCGGATGCCCAGAGGAATTGAAAAATGCACCCGCATTATTCTAACGGCAGGAGAAGATTTTAGAGACACCTCATTTGAAAAGGTCACCCCCCTTAAAAGACGAAGGCATTCCTATATTGTTTCTGATAAAGAGATCTGTTTTGTTATCTCCCGTGGAATGACTGAGGTCTATGATATCCTGACCCATTTGACATTTCTAAATATTGAGGCCCAGAAGGTACAGCGACAAATCTGTAGCAAAGACGGGGGAACCTGCCCGGAATGGCACGATCTGGAAAAGAGTGCTGCGCAGCAAACCATTGAAGGAGCTGAATTGGATCAGGCTATTTGGAATCTCTCCATCATATTGGGACGGACCTATCGCGAAACACGGGACAGCTTTGATTCCCTGGAAAAGCATCGTCTGCAGCCGGAGCAGAGCAATAACGGTCTCTTTTCTATTATTTACTCTATGGGACAGAGGATCATAGAGGAGGTTGCATCACCAAAAGATCTGCTCACAGTGTATTTCACTCCCTCACTACAAGAAATGATAGGTCTCCATCGTTATGCCTCAATCTGGGCTGAAAATGTGAAACACTATCTTGTAAAACACAATCTGCAGGAGAGGAAAACACATATCGTCAGTGCCAATATGCACTCAATGAAAAACCTTTTTTACGGTGCCGGCTATTTGAAGGCCCAAAATAAAGCCGTTCCCAAAGATCTCTATGATATGATTTCTGAGATTCGCTATGATGATGATGCCTTAAATAAATATGCTGTGAAGTATGGCTTCACTTATCTGGAGGATACTTCAGAGTCCAATATTGATGTGATGATCATTGATACAGCAGCTAATAAACCAGATAATCTGCATGAGAGAATTCGATGTGATTTTGATTTTGTGGAAAAAGAAAAGCCGCTTATTCTAGTCATTGATTATGCTTTTGGCGCCCAGGCATTTGATATTTTAGATGAATTACTGGACCCCAATGGACCTTCCGGAAAAACGATGACCTTTGATGCGGTGTCCATCAGTATCATGGGAAAGGCAGGAACCCTATGCGGCAATAAGGGGGATATCATGCTTGCCACTGCCCATGTTATGGAAGGAACACCCAATAATTATATCGTTGCCAATGATCTAACAATAGAGAACTTTGATGAGGGGTATCCTATTCATGTTGGGCCTATGGTGACAGTACTTGGTACTTCTCTGCAGAATCGTGATGTTCTAACCCGGTTTCACACATCTGCCTGGAAGGCGGTTGGTTTGGAAATGGAAGGTGGTCATTATCAACGGGCTATCAGTGCAGCAATTATTCAGGGACATATTGCAAGTGATGTGAAAACCCGATATGCCTATTATGCCTCAGATAACCCACTCCATATTGGGGAAACCCTTGCCGCGGGTTCCATGGGTGCTGAGGGGGTCGTTCCCACTTATATGATAACCCGAGTATTTTTAGAAAAAATTATTAATCCGCCTGTGGCAGCTGTATGCGAATCTTAAAGCGACAGCGACTGGCCCATGTCTCACCCTGGGTACTGGCCGCAGCCTGTGGGCTACTGGCCCTTATTATCAGCGTCTTTGCCATAAATAATTTCAGGCGTGACAAGGCGTTAATGACGGAAATCTTACTGGAGAAAGGAACGACTCTGATCCGTTTTGTTACTTCCAGTGCCAGAAGTACACTTTTTAATGGTCTGCGAGGTGGACATGATGTTATCAACCTGTGGCCTGAATATGTGCAGCAGATTTTAGAGCATGCCTCAGAGCATCCCGGGCTTCATTATTTGGCAATTGTAGATCCTGAAGGATTTATCTATTCCTGCTCCAGCGCCGACCGTTGCCAGCAGCAGGTTTCTCCCCAAACCCAAAACTTCCTTCTCTCTTTGCAGGATGACTTACCAGGGAATGGTAAGTTTCGCTATCGGATTGGTGGAGAAGCCGGCGTGCCTGTGTTTCAGGTTGCCGCAAAATTCCCGCCCTTTGGCAGGCGATTTCTCAATGCCATCTCTCCAGGGCTGTCAAGCAGTCGTCATAAGAGACGCCAAGGTCCGGGGCAGCCAATGCTGCATGGACCTGGAAAACAGATGATGCACGGGCTGAATCTTGATCTTGTTTTTCAGTTGGAAGAGCTGAACAGACAGGAAAAGATCATCCTGGTGGAGCTGGATCTTGTCCAGTTTGCCAAGGCCCTGAGCAGAAAAAAACTGGAAATAGTCTTTCTCTCCATTGTTCTGTTACTTGTTGGGGTCGGAGGCTGGATTTCTATTCTAACCCTTGAGGGTTTGAAAGGATCACAATCACGCCTGCGCAAGGTCGAAGAAGAGTTGCGCAGAAGTGAACAACTGGCAGCACTCGGTAAGATGGCGGCTGGAGTAGCCCACGAATTACGTAATCCTCTCAGTTCCATAAAAGGCCTTGCTCTCCTCCTGCAGACGCGAGTTGCAGGCAATAGCAATGATGTGGAGACCGCAGACATTCTAGTGCAGGAAGTGGAACGGTTAAATAGAAGTATCGGTGAGTTACTTGACTATGCAAGACCACAACAGCTACAGAAGGATGAGGTCGATTTGCAGCAGCTTCTGCAAAAAGCTGTTTCTTTAATTCGTATAGATGCCGAAGCGGCAGGGGTAGAAGTCTCTGCTGAATTTCCAAAAGAGCATCTTCCGTCAGTACAGGCAGATGGTGATAAGTTGAGCCAGGTTTTCTTAAACCTTCTCTTAAATGCTATCCAGTCCATGGAAAATGGGGGCAAGCTCCATGTGCTTGCCGAGAGAAGTGGGGATGGAGTGGAGATCGTTGTCACAGATAGTGGCTGTGGTATCAGTGCTGAGAATCTCGACAGAGTTTTTGATCCCTATTTCACAACCAAGCCGGAAGGAACGGGCCTTGGGCTTGCCATGTCTGCAAAAATTGTAGAAGAACATGGTGGTACCATCAAGATTATTTCCGGAATAGGAAAAGGAAGTTCGGTAAAAGTACAAATTCCTTTATAAAAACAGGTATTGGGTGTTGGGTTTCAGGTGTTGGGTAACTGCCTAAAACCCAATACCCAATACCCAACACCTATCTTTATAGTGGCAACTCTTTGGGTGTTCTCCCTGTGTCTTCGGGAGTGTCTGTGGGCTGTTTTTTTCCTGAGAAAAAAGAAGATAGTTTTTGGAAAACGACCTTGATACCTGTCCAGATTTTGGGGATAGCCCAGATTGCTGTCAGGAGAAAGACGATAAAGAAGACAAGAAAGGCCAGGGGGTAATGGAGAGCTGTCCAGATGCCGCCAATCACTGCAACATCTTCTAAAACAGATGCCGTCCAGTTGCTGAATGGTTCCGGTGAGGTATTAATAAGAACTCTGGTTCCTGCTTTTATTGTATGGCTCGTGGCAGCAACTCCGCCGCCAAGTATGCCAGCAACGATTACCATGCTTGGATTCACTTCACCCACAGCACCAGCTGCCAGGAGAACGCCAGCAGGTATACGAATAAAAGAATGGATGGCATCCCATCCTGTATCCACACCAGGTGTTTTGTCGGCAAAAAATTCAACCAGATACATCAGGGCAGCAGCCCCTATGACCATCGGGTCTTGCAGGAGCATAAGCTGTTCGGGTAGCACAACATTACCGGTAGCGCCCAGGTAGCCGAGAACAGCAATGGTGGCATAGAGATTAATACCTGCGGCCCAGGCCGTTCCCATGGTCAAGGCAAGGGTGGTGGTCAGTTGTTGATACGCATCCATGTTGTATCCTTTTTTAAGTAAGTGAAGAAGGTAAGGCAGTTGTGCCGGTAGAGGGTTGTTTCTCCCTCT
>JAOZKX010000012.1 GCA_029935135.1 Desulfocapsa sp. | reverse complement strand
ACTTCCTGTGCGGCAAAGGGCGAAGGTCAGTTTCTTTTGCAGTGGCAGTGAACTTGTTGCACCGGGGAAGGCGAAGGTGGAGGGGGAGAAGTTCAGTGCTAATCCATCCTTGCTCCAGAGTCTACTGGCACTTGCCGGAGCGAACGGAGAAACCTGCGGTACTGTGAGTGATGATATTGAAGGTGTCTGTCACCTCTTTAACGATATTGTAAAGACAGATAGCGATGTGATTATCAGTACCGGGGGGATGGGACCAGGACGCTATGATCTGCTTGAAGAGGCGTTTACCCGTGTTGGCGGCACGGTGCTGTATCATTCTTTAAAGTTACGGCCCGGGAAGTCAACTCTATTTGGTGTTGTGGGTGGAAAACTCTTTTTCGGCATGCCCGGACCACCACCTGCTGTCTTCCTTCTCTTTAATGAACTTATCCGCCCGGCACTTCTTGCCTTACAGGGTGCCAGACACTGTCTTCCTCAAACTGCACGGGCCTTTCTCAGCGATGAACTGCCCCTTCGGAAACGAGGTCTGGCCAGATTAAAAAGTGGCAGGCTTGAAAATGTCGATGCGAGCTGTCGGGTTCGACCTGCAAAACATGGTGAGGCGGCGAACTGTTATATCTATTGTCCACCAGGCAGGCGGCTCTTGCGAAAAAATGAGAAAGTGCAGGTACATCTCCTCAGTGAAGGGGTTGTTTCTGTTTCTCACTCAAGTTTTTTTTGACATTTGGGACAGAAAAAACTCGCCCTTCCTCCCACTTCTATTTTTTCTATATGTGTCCTGCATTGTAAGCAGGGTTCCCCTGTCTTTCCATAGATCTTGAAATTCATCTGGAAATAGCCGCCTTCTCCCGAGGCATTAACAAAGTCACTGATGGTCGACCCTCCACAGGCAATGGCATGTTTGAGTATTTTGCGAAGCGCAATCAGGACGCGTTTCCACTGTTTGGAAGAGAGTGATGAGGCAGGCTGCCCAGGGTGTATTCCTGTTGTAAACAATGTCTCATTGGCGTAAATGTTGCCAATTCCGGCAATTACATGGCTGTCCATAAGAAAAGATTTTATGGCTTGTTTCCGTTTTTCTGCCTTTTTTACAAGGTAGGCAGTGGTGCAGGCAGAAGAAAGTGGTTCCGGTCCAAGTGCTGCAAAAAAATCCTTTTCCTCCTTGGCGCTGTCTGCTTTTTTCAGCAGGCGGATGGAGCCGAATCGTCTGGTGTCGTTATAGCGAAGCTCTGTGTTGTTGCCCAGGAGCCAGCAGACATGATCATGCTTTTTGCCTGCAGAGTGAAGGGGGAAAATTCCAAGATTGCCAGTCATTCCCAGGTGTATAATAAGTGATGCACCTGTATCTGTTTTCAGGAGCAGATATTTTGCCCTTCGGGTCAGGCTGACGATCTTTGCATTGCAGAGTTCTTTCTGTAGTGCCTGGCAATCAATTCTGGTTCGCAGATTTTTTCCAGAGCAGTGCACGGTGAGAATCGTCTGCTGGAGGAGATGGGACTGTAATCCCTGGCAAATAACTTCAACTTCCGGGAGTTCTGGCATAATGTGTTTTACATGGTAGAAGTGGGCAGGGTTTGCGGTGAATGTCGCAGGCAGGCTATGGCAAGCCCATAGCCACTGTTGAGGGTTGTCGTTGCCACTGGAAATGATGATTGGCTGTTCCCCGACCTGCAGAAGGTCAGGATGGTATTGTTCTGATCTGGGCAGCTGATTCTTTGTAGCTGTAATGCCAGAAAACCTGGAATGCCCTGGTGGCTGAGCATTTTCTTAAGAGCCTCCTTACCGGCCCAGAGCAAGGTGAGCTGTGTTATTTTGTCCTGTTCCGGTAAGGATTGCTGCAGTTGCCTTTCTTCTTCTGCTGTGCAGAAATGATCTTTCACACGATGGAGATTGTCCGCTGGCAACTGTATGTCAATTCCGCAATGAACTGTAGTCACCAGTGCTGCCGCATATCCATGGGAGTGAGTGATGGAGAGTCTGGGGAAGGGCGGGGGAACACTATCGATCTGTTTAAAAAATGGCTGTCCGGATTCTTTCGATCCAACTTTTGCACTGGCATGACTCGGAGGTGTGGTTGTGCTGTTGCTCTGCAGGAAATGCTGGAGAGCCTTTTTACTGCAGATTCTTCCTGCCAGCCATTCTCTCTGCCGTTTTTCAAAGGTATAACTGCTCAGCTGGGTTAATTCATCAGTATGCAGCCATTGCTCAAGAGCGGGTGATATTGTCGCCATTTTCTCTATGGGCAGTATCCAAGCCGATATGTCCAGGTTTGGATAAAGAGTATTACAAAGTGCTACAAGCCTGGTAGGTATAGGAGTTAGCATTATTTTGTAATCAGCCAGGGCTGGATTATTTGGAAAATTCCTTGCAATTTCATCTGTGCCTGCTATCTAAGTTATAAAGTAGTATTACACTCTATCGTCTAATTTTGCATGGGATTCCTAATGACTAGCGCCATCCATCTGACCGGATATGATTTTGTTATCATCGCCTTGCTGCTTCTTTTTACCCTTCGTGGCTTCTGGGTTGGGTTCCTGCGTCAGGTAACTGTTCTGGTGGCCCTTGTTGTCGGCTATCTGATTGCCGGCCAGTATCACGACAAACTCTTTCCTTTTTTACGAGAAGTAACTGATAATCCGCATGCCGTTTTCTGGACATCCTATGCGATCCTTTTTGCTCTTACCTATGTACTCACCATGCTTTTTGGTAAGGGGCTGGCCAGGGTTGTGGAACTTACCATCGCCAGCTGGTTTGATAAACTCCTTGGTGGGGTGCTTGGTGTTGTCAAGGGGGGGCTTCTTGTTATTTTATTGAATATGGTTTTGACAGGTGTCCTGGCTCCGGAAAATCCGATGATTCGCAGTTGTTCCTTGTGTCCCTATGTGAAACAGGCTACTGGGCAGTTTCGGGCCTTGATTAAAGATGAGAATATGCGTAAAGCCTTTACTCCAAAAGAGGTCGCCATTTCACCGGAAGATGCAGCGCAATTGTCAGAGGCTGTGGTCAGGCCTTTTGTGGCCACTGAGTTTCCCGAAGATGCACCCGCGTCGGTAGAATAAGGCGAGCTTTTCCAGCGGTACCCCCAGATAAAATCCGGTAATAACAAGCTGGTTGATACAGGTTGTGCGGATGACTCCCAGGCGTTGCCAGCGTCTCCCTGAGGTCACTACTTTTTGCTGCAGGGTGACTACTGAACCCAGTTTTTTTGCTCGCTTAACGAAAATAAAATCTTCCATAATTGCCTGTTCTGGAAATCCTTTGAGTTTTCCAAATATTTTTTTGCGCAGAAAAAAGGACTGGTCGCCGTAGGGAAGCTGGAGAAAGCGGGATCGGATATTCGCCAGTGAACAGATCAGTTGCAAGAGGATTCCACCATTTTGTATCTGTAGGCGAAAGGCCCCCATGATTGTCTCCGGATCTGCCAGGCATTCTGTTATTGCCAGGGGAAAATCAGCGGGCAGCAGGGTGTCGGCGTGGAGAAAAAGGAGAATGGGCGCTGTGGCCCTGGCGGCACCATGATTTAACTGTGCTCCCCGTCCCCCTGAACATTCTTCAACAATAAAGCCCATCTTCTGAGCATTACGGACGGTGCCATCATTACTTCCTCCGTCAACCACGATGCATTCAGCAACCATTTCCGTAAGCGGTTGCAGGGCAGAGAGGTTTTCCGCTTCATTCAGCGTGGGGATGATGATGGAAATATTTGAGATCTTCCGGGGTATCGATATCATGGAGTGTTGGGAGTCTGTGACTGGTTAACTGTTGTTCTTCTGCACGCTGCATGGTTTTTGTGAGAACATCAGAGGTGGACCAGGGGATGTCCCTGAATAGCTGGCTGCGTTTGTCATTACTAATTTTCGCCGTCAGTCCAATAAGGTAGTAGCCGCCATCGTGCGTTGGGCCGATAACCATATCCTTTTTGCTGAGGGCATTGGTCGCTTCTGTCAGCAGGGTGGCTGTAATAGCAGGACAGTCAGAACCAATAAGGAGGACAGACTGTTTCCTGGGCAGACTCTTGGCAAAAGCATATGACATTCGTTGACCAAGGCTGTCTCCCTGCTGCTTACAGTAGGAATATGTTGCACCAAGCCAGGTTTGCATCTTCTGCAGAGTTCCCCCGTCGTAATGAATCTGTAATTCACTGCCACTTTGAAGAATATGGGTGTCGAGCTGCTGCAGGACATGGTGAACGAGCTCTTTATGGATTTTCATTGCGCCATTCATGCCTAAAGCCGGGGCAAGTCTGCTTTTACATTTGCCCGGGTGTGGATAACGGGTAAAAAGAATGACAAGATGTGGAATAGATGGCATAAATAAAGTTATGAAGTCTGTAAAGCGCAAAAAAAAGCCGTCATCATATTGTAAGAGAGAGTATCGTAAACTGATCTCCCGCTCAGGCTTAGTGTCTACCCAGGTGAGGATAGAAGAAACAGATCTTCATATCCTTGCTGCTGAAGATCTTCAACAACAGGTTACAGATCTTATCCTCCAATGCAGATCTCAACTGGAGAGCTACATTGTAAAGTATCCCCGTTTTTGTGCAAGTCTGGATCCACTTCCGGAAGATAAAACTGCACCACCCCTGGTACGGGATATGCTGCTCGCAGGCAGGCAGGCAGGAGTTGGGCCCATGGCTGCTGTTGCCGGAACTGTTGCCGAATATGTCGGCAAAGGGTTGCTGGCACAGGGGCAGTCTGAGGTCATGGTGGAAAATGGTGGGGATATATTCCTGCAGAGAAGCCAGGAGTGTACGGTGGCAATCTTTGCCGGAGAGTCCCCCTTAAGCTACAAGGTCGGAGTACAGGTAGCAAAAAAACAGATGCCTCTGGGGATTTGTACATCTTCCGGGACAGTGGGGCATTCCCTCAGTCTGGGAGAGGCAGATTCCGTGACGGTACTGGCCAGCTCAACGCCACTGGCAGATGCCGCTGCCACTCGTCTTGGTAATGAAGTGGGGCGGGTCAGTGGCGGAAAAAAAGGAGTGGCAAGGGCTCTTGAGGCAGCAAATGATATTCAGGGACTTTTGGGAGTTGTGGTTATTTGTGGAGAATTAATGGGTGCGGTTGGTGATGTGAAACTGATACAAACCAACATGTAGACACATGGGGGGAGAGACAAGGTGATAGAGAGAGAAGAAAAGGGTAAAGAAAAACGACAGATAAGGCGACAGCATTTGGTGTTCTACCTGCGGGTATTTGATGGGATGAGCAGTCGGGTTGTCGGCCATTTAATTGACTTGTCGCCCAAGGGGCTCATGCTGCTCAGTGATGACCCTATTGCTGTAAACGAGGAGTATCGTTTGCGTATGCGTTTGCCACAGGATATTATAGGCAGGGATGATGTCGTATTCAGTGCCGTCAGTCGCTGGTGTCATCCGGATGATAACCCGGATTTTCATGTGACAGGGTTTAAGATTCATGACCTGGCAGGGGAAACCGAAAAAACCATTACATCACTTATAGAAGAATTTGGTTTTGCTGATATCAGTTAAGGGGATGCTGTCCTTAGGGCTTGTGCCTTAATAACCTTTACATCTTACTTGTCTTTTTGCCCATACTCTGCGGATGGCAAACAATTACATAGCTAAGCTATGCGCTTATTTTCCATCCTTGATTATGAACAAAAATCCTGCGTAATATTGTAAAGTTTATTTCGTTACAAGTCCTTAGCCTGCTTTCAGTTTCAGGAGAAGTTCTTCCCTGTACCTATCTGTAAAATCGTCAATATCCTGCTTCCAGGAAGTAAACACTGAACATCCTGCCTGTTCCAGGCGCCTGTTTGTAAGGATTGAGTTGGTGGGGCGATGGGCAGGGGTCGGGTATTCTGCAGTTGTACATGGCGCCAATGTGTACGGGACTTTCATGGCATCAAGAAAGTAGCAGGCTCCTTCGTACCAGGTGGATGAACCTGTGGCGGTAGCATGCACGATTCCCTGTATCTCAGAGGAGAGGACATTGTTGATCTGCCTGGCCAGAGAGTTGGTCCAGGTGAGGGAGCCGTGTTGGTCGTTAACGACCTTTAGCTTCCGGGATGGGTCAGCCAGGCTGAGACGAAGCATGGTTTTAAGGAAATTGTTTCCATGCATGCCGTAGAGCCATGCGGTGCGGAGGATAATATGATCAGGTGCGTTTTTTTGGATGGCCTCTTCGCCTGCCAGTTTACTCCTGCCGTATTCTGATAATGGCCCAACAGAGTCATCTTCACTGTAGCTGTCCGTTACCGCCTTGTTGCCGTCGAATACATAGTCCGTGGAGATGTGGATAAGTCTACCTCCATTTTCTTCCATGGCCCTGGCCAGATTCCCGGGGCCTTCAGCATTGACTTTCCAGGCCGCTTCTTTTTCTTTCTCACAGTTGTCAACCGCTGTGTAAGCCCCACAATTAACTATGATATCCGGGCACTGGCTGTTTACCATGTCGCGGACAGCTGTCAGGTTGCCGATGTCCAGATCCCTGGAACTTAATGGAACAACAGTATGTTCCGGGCTGAGAATCCGGTTGACATCGTGACCCAGTTGGCCATAGCCGCCGCTGATAAGAATTTTCATTGGAACAGGTGCTCAGATTCGTGTTCGGCTATTATCTCCATAAGATATTGGCCATACTGGTTTTTTAACATATCTTTGGCTAGCTCTTCCATCTGTCCGCTGTCAATGTAGCCAAGGCTGTAGGCAATCTCTTCGATACAGGCAACTTTTAAGCCCTGTCTGTTCTGCACTGCCTCCATATAACTGGATGCCTGCTGCAGGGATTCATGGGTTCCGGTATCCAGCCAGCAAAAACCACGGCTGAGAGGCTGGACGCGAAGTTTACCCCGGCGCAGATATTCCATGTTGATATCGGTTATTTCCAGCTCTCCGCGGGGAGATGGTTTGACTGCCTCGGCAATAGCAATAACATCATTGTCATAAAAGTAGAGGCCGGGGACGGCAAATTTCGATTTTGGTTTGTCCGGTTTTTCTTCAATGGCAATTACTTTATTGTCCGCGTCAAACTCAACCACTCCGTAGCGTTCCGGGTCTCTGACTGGATAGCCGAAGATTAAGCCACCTTCTTTAAGTTTGGAGCATTGCTCAAGCACAGTGGAAAATCCAGAGCCAAAGAAAATGTTGTCACCCAGGATAAGGGCCACATTGTCATCTCCAATAAATGATTTTCCTATCAGAAAAGCCTGGGCAAGTCCTTCCGGTTTGGGTTGCTCTTCGTAACTGATGCGGAGCCCCAGGTGGGATCCGTCTCCGAACAGGTTTTTAAATTGAGGCAGGTCGTGGGGGGTGGATATGATCAGAATGTCACGAATCCCTGCCAGCATCAGGACAGACAGGGGGTAGTAGATCATTGGTTTGTCGTAGACAGGGATAAGCTGTTTGGATAATACTTTTGTCAAAGGATAGAGTCTGGTGCCGGAGCCGCCGGCAAGGATAATTCCTTTCATAAAAAACACTCGCTTGAAAAGGTTTGATTTCTTTGATACAATTTGAAATTAAGCGTAATCTTTTTAAGATATTATGATATTATCATAACAAAATTTCATTTAGAATAAAGGAAAAAGAATGAGTGTAAGGGTTCCAGCATGTTTTAAGGCCTATGATATTCGTGGCCGGGTACCGGATGAGCTGAATCCCGAGCTTGCCCGTAATATTGGCCGTGCCTATGCGGCTGTGTTCAAGCCCGCTAAAGTTGCCGTTGGTCATGATATTCGCCTGAGCAGTCTTGAGCTTGTGCAGGCCTTGACTCAAGGGTTGCTGGAGTCGGGTGTGGATGTTCTGCATCTTGGTCTGTGCGGCACGGAAGAGATCTATCATGCAGCTTTCAGCCTGGAGGACCAGGGGGTTGATGGTGGAATAGTGGTTACTGCCAGTCATAATCCTGCTGATTATAACGGGATGAAGTTTGTCAGCAAGGGGGCACGGCCTGTGACGGGAGAGGCTGGGCTTGGCAAAATGGCTGAGTTGATTGTGGAAGAGAGGCTTCCGGATGCTGCAGAAACAAAAGGGGTGGAGAGTAGTGTTGACGGTAAGTCCTCCTATATTCAGCACCTCCTGGGATATGTGGATAAAGAGGAACTGGCTCCACTGAAACTGGTGGTAAACAGTGGCAATGGCTGTGCCGGGGCAGTGGTGGATCTTCTGGAAAAAGAGTTGCCATTTACCTTTATTAAGGCCTATCATCAGCCGGATGGAACCTTCCCCAATGGGGTTCCCAATCCACTCCTTCCGGAAAAACGGGAAGAGACTGCGCGGCTAGTGCGTGAGCATGGTGCCGATCTTGGAATTGCCTGGGATGGTGATTTTGACCGCTGTTTTTTCTGGGATGAAAAGGGAAACTTTATAGAAGGCTATTATATTGTCGGGCTACTGGCCCAGGAGTTGTTGGTTCAGGAACCGGGTGGGACTATCCTGTATGATCCCCGGCTTACCTGGAACAGTGAGGAGTTGATTCAGGCGGCAGGTGGAAATCCTGTTATGACCCGTACCGGTCATGCCTTTATCAAAGAACGGATGCGTGAGGAAGATGCCGTGTATGGTGGGGAGATGTCTGCCCATCATTATTTTCGAGATTTTGGCTATTGTGATTCGGGGATGATTCCCTGGCTTCTGGTCAGCTCTTTATTGAGTCGGAAAAAGGCAACACTTTCTTCCCTGGTGGCTGAACGAATGGAAGCCTTTCCCGTTTCCGGTGAAATTAATTCCACCGTTGCTGACCCCGATGCTGTTATTGCTGCCATTGAAGCCAGGTTTCATGGTGGGCAAAAGGAATATATTGATGGGCTGTCGGTGAGTTTCCCCGAGTATCGTTTTAATATCAGGAAGTCAAATACAGAACCGTTGCTGCGTTTGAATGTGGAGAGTCGTGCCAATCCGGGATTGTTGCAGGAAAAGACCGACGAACTCCTTGAAATTATCAGAAGTTAAATGCAGTTCATATGATCGTGAGGAAAAAATGCAAAAGATTCAACCTGTGATTCTTGCCGGTGGAACCGGTTCCAGGCTATGGCCCCTGTCTCGTGAGTTGTATCCCAAGCAGTTGCTGCAGCTTATTGATGAGACATCTTTGCTGCAGACCACTGTGCTTCGTGTCTCACAGCTGGCAGAGGTGCTTCCGCCCCTGTTAGTGGTAGGAGAGGAACATCGTTTTATTACCCGTAGCCAGGTTGATGGTCTTGGGGTTGGCGAGAAATGTCAGATCCTGCTGGAACCTGTCGGCAGAAATACCGCCCCTGCAATCTGTGGTGCAGTAGAGTATTGCGCTGAGCATGAAGATGAGGAAACCATTCTTCTGGTGTTGCCGGCAGATCACCTGATTCTCAAAAAAGAGGCCTTTGCTGAGGCCGTCCAGAAAGCGGCTGATCTTGCAGAAGAGGGAAAGATCGTTACCTTTGGCATTACTCCTCAGCACCCTGAAACCGGTTATGGCTATATTGAACAGGGAGAGGGGAATTCTGTCCGTTCCTTTTGTGAAAAACCTGACCTAGCCACCGCTCAATCCTATCTGGATAAAGGCGGCTATTTTTGGAATAGTGGCATGTTCGCCTTTACCATTAAAACATTTCGGGAAGAGATGGAGCAGTTGGCTCCTGAAATGCTCTCCAGTATGCGCGAGGCGGTGCTGCTTGGGAAGAGGGATCAACAGTTTTTTCGCCTGGATAAAGGGGCTATGTCCAGATGCCCTGATGACTCAATAGATTACGCACTTATGGAGAAAACAGACAAGGCCGCTGTGGTGGCGGCCGATCTGGAGTGGAGTGATATCGGATCATGGCACGCCTTGTGGGATGTGTCGGCCAAGGACATAAACGGCAATGTCACTCAGGGTGATGTGCTGATGGAAGATACGAAAAACTGCCTGGTACGTTCTGAGGATACGCTGGTTGCCACGGTGGGGCTGGAGAATATACTGGTCGTTGAAACATCTGATGCTGTGCTGGTTGCCCCGCTGGATAGAGCTCAGGATGTGAAAAAAATCGTCAGCAAGTTGAAAGGTGCCAAACGTGAAGAGTTTAAGATGCACCGTACGGTGTATCGCCCATGGGGCAGCTATACTGTGCTCGAACAGCAGGCAAGGTATCAGATTAAGCGCATTACTGTAAATCCGGGTGCCAAGCTTTCACTGCAGATGCACCATCATCGGCATGAACATTGGGTTGTGGTTGCCGGAACTGCCAGAATTACCAATGGTGAGGATGTTTTTTTACTCCATGAGAACCAGTCTACTTATATTCCTGCAGGGGAATTGCATCGCCTGGAAAATCCTGGTGTTATTGCGCTTGAGTTGATCGAGGTGCAGAACGGTAGTTATCTTGGTGAGGACGATATCGTTCGTTTTGATGATGATTACGGTCGTGAAGAAGAGAAGTGATGGGTATTAGGTATTAGGTGTTGGGTATTGGGTTTTAGGTTTGGTTGTCCTGTGCTCACCTACGGTGAACACAGGACAACTAAATGATTTCAGGAAAGAAGTCTTTCGCAGTTGTTGGTGTACTGTTTCAGGATATGTTTTCCCTTGTTACTGATGTCGGAAAAGAGGATGCCTGTGATATAGCGATCTGATGTTTTTCCTAAAAATCGAACCTCTCCGGTCAGGTCTATCAGTTCATCTCCCAGGCCAACAGTGATAAGCAGGGTGTCGTCGGCGTGCATGGGGTGTCGCGTTTCCAGTTTGAGGCCATTTTCGCTGACATCCAGAGTTTTTCCCATGGAATAGGTGGTCTGTCTTCCCTCTCGGTCATAGATTAGAAAATTAAGGAGATTTTGAGAATCCTGCCGTGCATACTGTCGTTTTTCGCCATTTGAAATTGCCATTTGTGTCCCTCCGTTTATTATGACATCGCTTTTTCTGGAAAAAGTCGATGGATATCCTCTTTGTTAGCAGCTGTGATGCCTCTTTCAGTTATCAGGCCGCTTATCAGGCGAGCCGGCGTAATATCAAAGCCATGATTCAGGGCTCGGGTTTCCGGACTGGTCAGCTGCAGTGTTTCTATCCTGCCGTCTTCTGTCATGCCGCTGATCGTTGTGATCTCTTTTTCTGAGCGTTCCTCAATGGGAATATCGCTGCCGTTGTCCAACTCCCAATCAAAAGTGGATGACGGCAGAGCAACATAAAATGGTATGTTGTTATCGTGTGCCGCCAGTGCTTTCAGATATGTTCCTATCTTATTGGCAACATCTCCTGTGTGGGTTGTACGATCTGTGCCGACAATAACCATGTCTACCATTCTCTGCTGCATAAGGTGACCACCCGCATTATCAGTGATAAGGGTGCAGTCGATACCTTCCTGTTGCAGTTCCCATGCAGTGAGTCGAGCGCCCTGGTTCCACGGGCGGGTTTCGTCAACCCAGACATGAACTTTGATTCCGGCGTCCCTTGCAGCGTAGATGGGCGCTGTGGCACTTCCATAGTCCACAAAAGCCAGCCAGCCAGCGTTGCAGTGAGTCAGAATGTTGACTGTCTCTCCACCTTTTGCTTTGCTGATTTTTTCAATAATGGAACAACCGTGCACGCCCAGTGCTTTACAAAAGGCCGCATCCTCATCGGCGATGGCACAGGCTGTTTCATATACAAGTTTTCTTTTTTCCTCGTCACTGTTGGCTTTGCCGGCAGTCTCAAGGATTCTGTCCACTGCCCATTTCAGGTTTTTGGCAGTGGGCCTGCTCCTGTCCAGGAGTACAGCTCCTTCTGCCAGAGCAGTGTCAAGTTTTCCTCTTGTCGCCTGTATCGATGCAAGATGCATTCCAAAAGCTGCTGTGGCACCAATAAGCCCTGCGCCCCGAACATGCATGTCACGAATTGCCGTTGCTGCTTCTTTCACACTGGAAAGTGATTCGATAATAAACTCGTGTGGAAGCTTTCTCTGGTCAATAATAAGGATTTTTGCCTTGTCGGCAGGATCTGGCCAGATGGTGCGGTATTGCTGCCCGTTTATCTTCATAAAAAATACATGTCCAGGTTGTTTTCTGTGAGAATGGTTACTTATTAAGAATAACTGATATTGGTAAAAATGTAAAATGATAAAGGTTGATGGACGGGACAGGAAATGCACAAAAATGTAAAATTGGCGCGCAAATGTTACGAAAATGTATAGTTTAGGATGGCGGGAATTCCTGCCTTTTCTTGGTAATCGACGAGAAGACAGTATGTTATCTTTAGTCTTCACTTTGGCATAACTCTTGTAACAGGTAGGGCTGTTTCCCACATGTTCCATGGCATATATAATGTTGCTGTGGGGAAAGATGTTGAAACAAGTGGAGAGCAAGGGTTCAGTCGGGAGAATTGAACTGAGATAATAATCAATGTTTCTTTTGGATTAGGAAGTCCGGAAAATATCTTTGGAGGAGAATGATGATTAACGGTGCGGATACTGCCTTTATTTTAGCGGCGGCCGGTCTGGTGTTGTTGATGACACCGGGGCTGGCACTTTTCTACGCGGGAATGGTGAGGAGCAAAAATGTTCTTGGTACCATTATGCAGTCCATCTTTATGATTGCACTTATTTCCCTTGAGTGGGTTTATCTGGGTTATTCCATGTCCTTCGGTCCTGATATTGGTGGTTTTGTGGGAGACCTGTCCTGGTTTGCCTTAAACGGCGTGACCACAGCACCAAGCCCTGATTATGCCACGACCATCCCGCAGACTGTTTTTATGATTTATCAGTGTATGTTTGCTGTTATTACTCCGGCATTGATTACCGGTGCGTTTGCCGAGCGGGTTCGTTTTGTACCGTTTTTGATTTTTGCTCTGCTGTGGGCGATTCTTGTCTATAATCCTGTGTGTCACTGGGTGTGGGCAAAAGGTGGCTGGCTTGCCAATATGGGAGTTATGGATTTTGCAGGAGGGCTGGTTGTGCATGTGACTTGCGGTGCAGCTGCCCTTGCCGCAGTACTGGTGATTGGTCCCAGGCGCGGTTATGGCAGGCAGAGTTTTATGCCCCATAACCTTCCCATGACAGTCATTGGAACCGGTCTTTTATGGTTTGGCTGGTTTGGTTTTAATGGTGGTTCGGCGCTTGCTGCCAATGAAGTTGCTGCCACAGCATTTGTGGCAACCCATCTCGCTGGAATGGCGGGGATGTTTATGTGGGTGGTTATGGAATGGTTTACCCAGGGAAAGGCAACTACATTGGGTGCTGCTTCCGGGGCTATTTCCGGGCTTGCCACGATCACTCCTGCGGCTGGTTTTGTGGGTCCTAATTCGGCAATTGTTATTGGCTTTCTCGCTGGTATCGTCTGTTTTGCAGCCGTAAACCTTAAGGCAAGATTGAAGCTTGATGATTCCCTTGATGTTGTGGGGATTCATGGTGTAGGTGGTGTGGTGGGTACTCTGTGTCTCGGTGTCTTTGCCTCTACTGCGGTGAATCCTGGTGGGGTGGACGGTCTGCTGGCCGGCAATGTCGCGCAGCTGGGTAAACAGGCATTTGGTGTTCTCGTAGTCGGCACCTATACCTTTGTTATCAGCTGGATCTTGTTGAAAATAATTAACAGTACAATGGGCTTGAGGGTGGATGAAGATGCAGAAGTTGTCGGTCTGGATTCCACTGAACACTCAGAGAGTGCCTACAACAATTAATGAGAGATGTTTGACCTGTAATGGGTAGCTGTTACAGGTCGGAGGATTTGAAAAATGGATAGTGGAGATACCGCTTTTATGCTCATTGCCACGGCAATGGTTATGCTGATGACACCGGGGCTGGCACTGTTTTACAGTGGTCTGGTGCGCAGTAAAAATGTTCTTTCAACAACCATGCAGAGCTTTGTCTGTCTGGGGGTGATTTCCGTCATCTGGGTACTCTATGGGTATTCTCTGGCATTTGGGCCGGATATCGGTCATTTCGTCGGGAATCTGGATTATGCAGGCTTGAAGAATGTCGGACTTGGCCCGGGACCCTATTCGGATACCATTCCGGATCTTCTTTTCTGCGCATTTCAGTTGATGTTTGCAATCATTACTCCGGCTCTTATTACTGGTGCCATTGCCGAACGAATGAAGTTTGGTGCATACCTTGCCTTTATTGTCTGCTGGTCAACCCTTGTCTATTTTCCGGTATGTCACTGGGTCTGGGGACAGGGCGGATGGCTTGGAGAGATGGGGGCCCTTGATTTTGCAGGCGGTACGGTGATTCATATTAACTCTGGTGCAGCAGCTCTCGTTGCCTGTATTATGCTTGGGAAACGAAAGGGTTATGGTCGTGATGCCATGCATCCGCACAGTCTACCATTGACGGTACTTGGCGCAGGTCTTCTCTGGTTTGGCTGGTTCGGTTTTAATGCCGGTTCTGCTCTTTCTGCAGGACCTGTTGCGGTTCTTGCCCTTATGACCACGCAGGTGGCAACTGGTGCAGGGCTTCTTGCCTGGGTTATTGCAGAGTGGAAGGTGCAGGGGAAACCAACCATCCTTGGTGCAGCATCCGGTGCCCTTGCCGGTCTTGTGGCAATTACTCCGGGGGCCGGTTTTGTCAGCCCGATTTCTGCCCTTGTTATGGGTGGGGTGGCTGGTGTGATCTGTTATTCAGCCGTTCTCGCCAAAGGGAAAATGGGGTACGATGACTCTTTGGATGTTGTTGGTATTCATGGTGTTGGCGGGCTTTGGGGTGCGCTTGCAACA
>JAOZKX010000210.1 GCA_029935135.1 Desulfocapsa sp. | reverse complement strand
GAAAGAATGGAGCGATCATGCAGAGAAAAATGAAGATTCCAAGGGGGATGATCAGCAACTGGTAATTTATCAAAAGAAGCGGAAGTGCCAGTAAGTATGCAGTAACAGCTGTGTTGGTGGCAGTAATCTTCATTGCTCAGGCTGTGGCGATGATCCAGATAAGTTCACTGTTTGCCTCTGAGACAGTGATTGTTGAAATCGTGAAACCACATCCTGTCAGGAGATCAGCCATTTGCGCACCAGATCGGTAGTAGGCTGTGTTGCCAGAGAGTTTTACTCTGTAGTCTTCGAGAAGCCAGGGTTTCGTTGGTTTTCCTTCCGGGCGGGTAACAAAGCGAATGAGCAGGATGGCTCCTGGACTGAGAACCTGAAAACAGTTGCTGAAGAGTATCCGGGCACTGTTGTCATCGAGATAATGGAGCATATCGAGAATCAATGTAAGGTCCGTGGAATTCTCGGCTACCGGGAGTTCCGGTGCCATTGCCTTTATGATCTTGCCCCTTTCTCCAGTGGCAAGATTTGCCACCCGCACCCGTTCCGGATCTGGATCTATACCCGTCAGTGTTGCCTGGGGAAAATACTCTAAAACCCAGCAGGCGGGAACACCGTAGCCGCAGCCGATATCAAGAATTGTTTTGATGTCCTGTCTTTCCTTTTCCAGGAGCTGCTGCAGATCTGTAAAGAGCGGATCGTATTGAAGTTTAAAGCGGGCAAACATTTTTGGATAGGCTTCCATCAGTGCATATCGCTTGAGCAACCGTTTGCCGAGTGGCAGGTCAGCATCTGCGGCAGTGCCTGTTCTCTTGCTATCAAAGAAATAGTGGAGCAAGGGAGGCAGGAGGAGAAATGCGCCAAGCAGGGAGTATCCTATACCCAGCAGTGATGTGATCCCAACACTCCTCAGCATGGAATGTTCGGCAGAACAGAGCACGCCAAATCCTATCAGTGTGGAGCTTCCCGCCATAAACACAGCCATTCGGATGCGTTTGAACGCTGGATGGGCAGGAGAGCGGTAGCGTTGTTGGGCTCGAACAAAAAATATAGAATAATCAATGCCCATACCAAGAATGACGATGGAGAGCATAAGGCCTGGAATGTCCAGGGAATGGCCTATGAGCTTCATTGTGCCAAGGGTGCAGATATAGGAGAATACTGGTGGGGCCAGAGTGATGAGAGTGAGCTGCCAGCTGAGAAAGAAGAAAAAGAGGAGGATGACAACGCTTATGGCGATGAGTCCCAGCATGGTGGCAAATGTGTTAAAAAGGATATCTGCCAGTTGGGCCGAGAAAAATTGACTGTCAAATGTCTTCCATATTTTTCCGTAAGAATTATAGAAATTCTGCGCACTATAGTTGCTACCCGGTGTGAGGGTAATAAACTGGAGCAGGTGGCCGTCATGTTCAGTAATCCCCATAAGGGTGTAGAATTTTTCTGGCAGCGGCGCGGGGAGAGGCTGATATGATGGTTGGAGCTGTCTATTGAATTCCACAAATGCTGTCTTGTTAAAGCCATTTTGTAGAGCAATGGTCTGGAGATTGCTCTCAAATGTCTCTCTTCTCTCTTCCCAGAACTGATGCCAGGCAGCAAGATTTTCTCTACTGCGGTCAGTTCCTGGAAAAATCATGGAGGGGAGAAAAGAAGGGGCAATGATTGCTTTTTTTTCATCGCTGGATAATTTTTGCAGGAGGGCATCATTTTTGTTTTGCAGGGCAACGATATCCTCTTCGCTGTTCATCAGAAAGACCTTGTTACTGATGTCACCCCATACATCTTTGAAAAGTGCATCCGCAGCAATGGTATCCTGACTCACAGTACTCATGCTCTCCAGGCTGACATTAAAATCAGGGCGCATCCAGAAAATCATCACAGCGGCAAACAGGGTTGCTGCAATTGCACCAATGCGGCCAGTGGAATAGAGGCGGTCCACCACTCCCTGCAGGGGCAGGTTTCGCTTTGTCGAGGCTGGCATTCCCGGGGTGATATGGGGAAATATAAAATGGACAAAGAGAAAGGAGAAGAGGACACCAAGGGCAGTGAACTGGCCGAGCTGGACAAAGATTGGGAAATTACTGAAAGAGAGAAGGAGAAAAGCTCCACAGGTAGTAAGTACGGCCAGGATGCCCACAGCCCGTACCTCATGGGAGGCCTCTTTGCCTCGTGTTTTTTGGGGGCGATCAAGAAAGAGGAGATAGGCAATGCCGTGATCCACGGTGATGGAAATGATGGCACCGCCAAAACCGAGAACCATGATAGAGATGGAGTTATGGACCAGAGAAAAGACAAAGAGTGCAGCTGCCGTTCCTGCAATGGCCGGTAAAAATGATAAAAGACCAAGGAGAGGGCGGGGAAAGGCGGTGAGAAGCAGCAGGGCAATGCCGAAGATGGAGAGGAACAGTGCCAGGTTGACATCATGGCGGATGATCGTTTCGTTATCCAGCGCTGCTCGATAGGCCCCAATGGGAGTCATCGTCACTGTAATGTTCTGCCCTGCATACTGTTCATTCAGTTCATCTGCAATCCTTGTAAACAGATCGGAAAGTTTCCTGGCACCACCGGTATCTGTACCGGTACTGTTCGGTCTGGCAATGATCATCAGGTGGAGGTTGTCTGAGGAGAGGAGATGGCTTTTGTACATTTTACTATTTTTAAACGGAGCCATCAGTGCCATTTTCGCCATAACCGGTTCCATAAAACCCAGTGGGTCCTCAGCGATAAAGCGTGCCTGACCGATTCCTTCCAGATTGCCGAGTTTGACAAGCTGTTTCTTCAGGTATTGGTCAATAAACTGTTGTTCCAGTCTGGGCGCAATGTCCTGTTCCAGCTCTTCTTTGGAAAAGAGAAAGGGTAGATTGTCGACAACAAGAAGGGCAATGTCAGGGATGAGGGTGCTGACTTCTTTGGTCCCAACTGCGGTAAAGAGTTTACTTTGCAGCAGTTTCTCTTCTACAAAATCACCGCATTGGACCAGGAGTTCTGGATTCTCCTGATCGAGTTGAATATCTATCCCCATTTGCTCGTGAATGGGATGGTTCTGGAAGATCTCCAGGCCGTCTTGAATAATTGTCTCTCCTGCAGGTAGTGAGCGCACCACATCCGTGTCTATCTGCAGGCGCAGGATGCCGGTAAGGGCTGTTCCAAGTATCAGGGCTGTGACAAGAACGAAGAGACGATAGTTAAACATGATTCCGGTGGCTATTGCGGTTGAATAAAATCGGCGAGTTCATTGATGGTGGTTACATGACGACGAAAGGCCTTGCTGTCTGTTAAACGGACACCAAATGTGCTCTGCAGTCCCACGGATATCTGCAGGGCATCGAGTGAATCGAGTCCCAGGCCGCTTTCGTCAGAGAATATCTGCACCGTATCAGCAAATTGTTCCGGCTTGATATCTTCAATATCACACTCTGCTATGATCATTGCTTTCAGGCGTTGCTTTAATTCTGTATCTGAAGAACCTTTCATAATCTTTCTATTTACGAACTGTTATAGTTTTGACTTATAGTTAAATACAACTCCAGCAAGCAGGAGCAGTCCCACTCCAAATCCTGTGAGGGCCAGGGATTCTGTGATCACTGCCTGTGCACCATAGCCACGCAGGAAGATATCTAAAAAACCTTCCAGTCCCCAGGACATGGGGGAGATGTTTGTTAAGTTCTGCATGGATTCTGGCATATAAAATTTCGGCACCATAACTCCGCCAATGGCCCCAAAGAGAATATTTATAATGCCACCAATGGTCGTTGCCTGTTCTACAGTAGCGGCAAGTACAGCAATAAGTGAAGCCGTACCGATGGCTGCCAGACTGAGCGCCAATGATACCATACATAATCCTGTGATGGAATGGCCAAGTGTTAAAGCATCACCACCGAATAAGGGAACGAGAAATATTCCACAGCCGATCATAAGCCAGACCTGAATCTGGTTGATAAGCAGGTAGGGGGCAATTTTCCCGGCAAAGAGGGTGAAAATGGAAATATTCATGCTGGACATGCGCATCAGCGTATTTTGGCTGCGTTCCTGGATAAAAATTGTGGACATGGGGATGGTGACAAAAAACATGCCAAAGACAATCCATGAGGGGACACTCTGCTGGGTCGCATTGGGCTTTTGCTTTGCGCCGAGTCCTGCATAGTGGATCGCAATAATAGATTCCGGGATAAAGTTGTCACTGTTTAACAGTGCAGCTTCCTCGCGCATAAAGGGCGCAATCTGTTTCTGGATATGTGAAAGGCGCAGCAGCATGATATCTGTGCTCAGCCTTGCCTGAAGCAGGAGCAGCATCTCCTGTTTGATATCGGGGGCGGCATGGATTTGCAGCAGTGGAGTGTCTGACTGCTGCAGGAGTCTTGTCGAGAAATCTGCAGGGATGATCAGCTGGATATGTGTTTTTGTATCTGTCGGCTTTTCCACCAGAAACGGGCTTTGCTGCATAAATTTCTGCAGTTGCCTGGATTCACTGCTTAGGGAGAGGTCCGTGACACTGTAGTGGAGAAAGCCGCGTTCATTGTTAAAAGTGTCCTTTAAGGCCAGGGACATAATAAGAATAAAGAGCAGGGGCAGGATAAAGAGGGCAGCCAGGCTGTGTTTGTCACGAAAAACAAGGGTGAACTCCTTAACCAGCATGGCCTTAAACATTATCATTGCCTCTGGCTGTCAAACTGAGAAAGATCGTTTCCAGGTTGGTTGCTGCACTGTTGTCACTCTGCAGTAGATGCGGCAGGGTTTCGTGGCAGATGATCTTACCT
>JAOZKX010000209.1 GCA_029935135.1 Desulfocapsa sp. | reverse complement strand
CATTGTCGACAGCACTATATATTGCAACACCCGAGCTTATATTATTAAACAACTCTCTAAATCGTTCCTCTCTGTCCTGTAATTCCAGTTGAACTTTCTTGTGACGGCTAATATCTGTATATGTCCCTGTGGCTCTTAACGGTGAACCTGTTACTGAAAATTCTACAATTTTCCCCCGTCCCAAAATCCAGAGATAATGACCATCTTTTTTCCGAAGACGAAACTCCTGGTTCCACCGCCCGGAACCTTTCTTATGGCTGGTAATTACTTGCTCCTGGAGCGACAACTTCTCATCGGGGTGCAGGAGATCTTCCAAGGTTGCAAAGGTATGTGGCAAATCCGTTGCTTCGTAACCAAGCATTGAGAGATAGCGTGGACTGAAGAATACCTCGTTATCAGACATATCCCAATCCCACATTCCCATATCGGCACCGTCAAGAGCAAGTTGCAAGCGCTCCTCGTTTCCTGTCATTACTGACAATGACTTCTGCTTATCTGTTGTTTTCCGGGTTTTGAGAGTAGCCAAAGCTGCCTTTGCCATAATAGAGACCGTCTGGGCGAGGTAACTTATCAGTGCATTAAATTTTTTCTCGCTGACAACTGGCACCTTGGCAAAACTCTCAAGGAAAGCCCCTTTGTCAACCAAATACCTCTCAGCCTGTTTCAGGAAGGTATCTCTATCGGCCAAGGAAAATAAGATCTGACCACCGCACAGGTTAGCAAAATGTCTGCCTTCGATGATAATGGGAATACAGCCGTCGACCAGTCCATTTTCACAACAATGGATACTGATTTCACCAGGATGTTTGGGATCTGCGGCAAGTGTTCTATTACTCTCTTTGCCCTGTTCCAGCGCGTCGGGACATGAAGGATGGAAATCCACACAGATGTCATGTCTGCCTACACTAAGCAGGATCGCGTTTGTCTGTGGATCAGACAAACTGGTACCAACCCCTGTTGCGAGAGAAAAATTATCAAAAAGGACTCTCAGTTCATCGAGATCCACTAGATCTTCAAATGTTAACCGCTGTATATCCATTATTAACCAATGTGTTTGCTGTAACCGTTACAAGCAGTGTGACTTTCCCTTTTCCAGATGAGTATTAATTTAAGCTTACTCGTAATAGGATCAGGTCATGTGGATACGCTCACAATCAGGGCAGACCCATGTCGGACCATTTGAAAGACCCCACTGATTTTCTTTAAAGCATTCTTCACAGATCATAAAGCCGCAGGTACAGCTGAAACAATAGGGAAACTCTTTTTTACAGCCATGGCAGATAAATTTTCCGATTTTCCGGCGCCGGTAAGATCCTTTCTTTTTCTTTTCTTCACTCATTCACTCAATTCCTCATTTAGCCATTGCTGATATTTTCCAGCCACGGCAGAAACAGCTGTAGCTATGATTTCTGGTACCTCATAGGGATGATGTCTGGTGAGCTCTTCTTCCAGGCTTTCCCATAAGGATTGATTGCTTTTCATTACCAGTCGAACCTCCTCAGCCTGTTCAATCTTCCCCTGCCACCAGTAAAGACTTTGTACCCCACTGTCTATTTGCGCACAGGCTATCAAGTGTTTTTCCAGCAGTTTTTTAGCCAGTCGAACAGCATCCTCATAGCGTTCAAGTGTGGTGGTAACCACAATGGTTTCTGTCATTGCTTTCTCCATCCTAAGATTTTATAGTAACCTGTATGATAGCTCTTTTACTGTAGCAGGGAATCTCCCTGATTCACAAGATAAAAACATGTGCTATACTGAGGGTATTTTATGCTTTTCACCATAGATGTCGGCAACTCCCACACAGTGACGGGTTTATTTGACGGAGACAAACTCATCGGTCAATGGCGGTTGAAATCCGACCGGGAACGTACGGCGGATGAACTTGCAATCAGGTATCATGCCCTTTTTTCCATGGAGAACATTGACAAAAAAACGATAAGCGGGATTGTTCTCGCAAGTGTCGTTCCATCCCTTGAAACTGCCTGGATTTCTTTTTGTAACAATTACCTCTCTGATTATCTGGAAAAGCCTCTCTTTGTAGTCTCCTCAGAAACCACTGCTCCCATGATCAAGATAGCAATCGACCATCCTGATGAGATAGGGGCTGACAGGTTGGTCAATGGAATTGCAGCCTGGGAGCGCTTTAAACAAAATCTTATTATAATAGATTTTGGTACAGCCATTACCTTTGATTGTGTTTCTGCTGATTGTGAATATCTTGGAGGAACAATACTCCCCGGCATTGCCATATCTCTGGACGCTCTTTCCAGCCGTGCTGCAAAACTCCCTCGCATCGATGTCTCCTCGCCACCTGAAAAAATAATCGGCAGGAACACCGTGCAGGCCATGAAAAGTGGTATCCTCCATGGCTATGGAGCCCTTGTGGATGGATTATGTGAAAAAATAGGCAAGGAACTTTGCCCCAATGGGGAAGAAATGCGAGTCATTGCAACCGGCGGCATGGCCCATCTTATTGCCCCCTATGCAAAGTCCATTGATGAAGTCGACTCCATGCTGACCATCCAAGGCCTCTACTCTCTTTATCACCATCAACAATGATATGAATCAAAACTTTCACCCACCAACATTACAGAAGGGGGCACAGATAGGAATTATTGCTCCAGCAGGACAGCTTCGTGACGAAACATCTCTTGAGCGCGGGATTGCCATATTGCGGGAAATGGGTTTTGAGGTCAAGCTTCCACGCAATCTCTGGCCGGGTGAATCCTATCTGGCTGACACGGACCAGAATCGAGCACTTGAGTTCCATAAAATGTGGTCCGACCCTGAAGTATCTGCCCTTCTTGCCCTTCGCGGTGGTTTTGGCTGTCTGAGACTTCTTCCCTATCTTGATACAAATGCACTCCTTGATAAGCAAAAACTTCTCATCGGGTTTTCAGATATTACCATCCTTCACCAGGCACTTTTGCAAACAGAGAAGACTATCAGTTTACATGGTCCCATGCTCACCACTCTGTCAACATCAACCCCCAAAACCCTTGCGCGATTTTATGCCAGCCTGACAGGAAAATGGCATGTTCCCATTCAAGAGAAGCAGGTGGAGGTGCTTAGAGGAGGAGATCCTGTTAGAGGAAGACTTCTTGGCGGGAATCTGAGCAGCCTGATAAGCATCATCGGGACCCATTATGAACAGGACTGGCAAGACGCCATACTCTTCTTAGAAGATATTGGTGAACCTCTCTATCGTATAGATAGAATGTTGACCCAACTAGGACAGTGTGGCAAGCTCAGCCAACTGCGCGGTATCATTATTGGAGATTTTTCTCTCAACCCGGATCAGGATCGCCTGGAGTCCATTCGTTTTCACGAACAGGTATGGCTGCGAATTCTGGAACTGACAGAGCAGTCAGGAATCCCTGTATGGGGTGATTTTCCCATTGGACATTGCCAGACAAACCTGACCCTGCCCCATGGCGCTGAAGCAGTTATGGAGAGCAGTCAGGTTACGCTTTCTTTCCGCTGATTTGTATAGGCACAAGTCCTAAACAAAGGGTGGCTGGGAAAGTATCCACTCCACAGCCTCAAGGAGGTCCTCTGCTTTGTGGTCTGGCTGAATCTCCTGTTGGGGGCCTATATACTGTTCATCTCCCCTTCCGTAACCGGTTCGCACAAGAATGGATTTAGCCCCGCAATTGGCTGCCGTTTTAATATCCGACCACCTGTCACCAACAACAAATGACTGTTCCGGCAGGAGATTCATCTCTTTAGATGCCTGAAGCACAAGACCCGGTTTTGGCTTACGGCATCCACACGATTCCCGGAAGCGTGCTTCCTTGGCCTCAGGATGATGCGGACAATAGTAGATGCCATCCACATGCGCGCCCTGTTCTGCAAGGAGGCGTTCCATCTTCTCATTCACCGCCGCCAGTAGCTCTTCAGGGAAATAGCCCCGGGCAAGACCTGACTGGTTGCTGATGACTACCACAGGGATGTCGGCATCATTGAGTTTCCTGATGGCAGCGGCCGCATTTTCCAACAGCTGAAAACGACAGGTGTGATTAATGTAACCCATCTGTTCGTTAATAGTTCCATCACGATCAAGGAAGACTGCAGGGCGGGAGTTCAACATATATTATCCATCCGTAAGGAGTTTTGCTGAAAGAATCTTTTCCACATCCTCGTAAACATCCAGCGCCTTGATCGTTTCCAGACACTGAAGATGTTTTTGAGGACAATGAGTCTGCAGACAGGGACTGCACTCCATTTCCCGACGCAGGATGATACTGTTCTTCGAATATGGGCCAGTGGCGACATGGTCTGTTGAACCAAATATAGCTATCGTAGGTGTATCAAGTGCTGCTGCCACATGCATTAGCCCAGAGTCATTACTGACAAAAACATCACAGATTTTTATAAGGGCCATGGCCTGTTGCAGGCTTGTTTTCCCAGTCATATCCTGGACATGATATGGAGTGCGCACAGCAAACTGTTGAATTTCCTGTGCGGCCTCGGTATCGGCATCTGTGCCAAAAACCATGATCACGCAGCCGCTTTCACCATAATGGTGGGCAATAAGAGCAGCCAGTTGTCCAAATTTTTCTGTGGGCCACCTCTTAGCAGGCCCAAAGGCAGCACCTGGATTAAAACCAATAACAGGAATAGTTGCCCCACCCTCTTTTAAGGTTTTAAAGTCTCTAATACCGCTGACCTGGCTCCCCTTCTCATTTTCAGTAAATGAAACCGGACTTTGGCATCGGAGACAATCCACCAGCTCTTCAGCCCAAATTA
>JAOZKX010000208.1:1984-4766 GCA_029935135.1 Desulfocapsa sp. | reverse complement strand
TGCCCAGGATGTTGAGCTGTCCCATAATGGTATCTTGATCAATGGTTCAGAACCGGAAGACCCAAGAGATCAGGTTTTACTCTATAACTATATCCATTTTGGTTCCACAGGAAGGAAACCACAACTGCAATGGATTGGCATGGAGTCTTTGCCCAATTCCATTTCAAAGGTGAGAACCCTGAGGGTATATTGTGAGGAAAGGCTGTCCACCCACTTTACCGGGAAAACAGACCTGATGCTAAAGTGTGCTCCCGCAATGGGTGCTCTCCTCCAGGAAAATCCCGAACAGAGCTGTAGTGCTGCTTTTCTGGTTTCAGTCCTCCCCCATCTGCCTCTTTTTGTTCTTTTCTGGGATGAGGAAAAAGAGGATAATTTTCCTGCTAAGATAAAGGTTCTCTTTGATGAGAATGTTGCCGATTATTTAGATATTGAATCATTGGTTTTTGCCTCTGAAAGAATGGCAGAACGCTGGGTGGAGTTAAGTAAGAGAGATGAGTAAATTGGAAGATCTGGCAAGGCGAATCAAAGGGAAAAAGATACTGGTCGTAGGCGATATCATTGTTGACCATTTCATATGGGGCAGTGTAACCAGGATATCTCCTGAAGCCCCCGTACCAGTTGTCAATGTGAGCAAGGAAGAGTTGTTGCTTGGAGGTGGAGCAAATGTTCTTCACAATATTCATTCCCTCGGTGCCGAAGCAGTCCTTTGCGGAATTATTGGCGATGATGAGATGGGTGGCCGACTGCAGTCATTACTCCGACAACTTGGTGCTTCAACAGATGGCCTTGTAAAAGGGAAACGTCCAACCACTGTAAAAACGCGGGTAGTTGCACAGGGGCAGCAGATGGTACGTTTCGACAGGGAACAGACTGGTGAACCTTCAGAGACGACAATTGCGGCAATGTTTCGCTTTATTGAAAAGAATGTGTCCCAGTTTGATGCAATCATCATCTCCGATTACTACAAAGGGGTAATCAGCCGATCCCTGATGAAACAGCTTTTGGCTCAAGTGGCGGCTGTTAAAAAGGAGACGGGAAAGACTATACCAGTTGTTGTTGACCCAAAGCCTGATCAGGCAGATCGATTTTATGGGGCTACACTTATTACCCCCAATCATCACGAAGCTGAAAAGATGTCTGGAATAGCCATTGTTGATGACACTACATTACAGACAGCTGCAGAAAAATTACTGGAAAAAATGCATTGCCAGGCGGTTCTTATTACCCGGGGTGAAGCTGGAATGGCCCTGCTTGAAAAGGGTAAGGAACTGGTCACCATACCTACAACTGCCCGGGAGGTTTTTGATGTTACCGGGGCAGGTGATACCGTCATTGCAACCCTTGCCCTTGGCCTTGCTGCAGATGCTCCGTTTACCGAGGCGGCAGTACTTGCTAATCTTGCAGCAGGTGTTGTGGTTGGTAAAGTTGGCACAGCGACGGTTAATCAGGAAGAACTTCTCGGCCTGTTACAGGGTGAAGAAAATATAGAAATGGCCTTTACAGCGAATGGAGATAACAATGAGCAGTAAGAGTATGACCGGATTTGGCCGGGGAAAAGCAGAGGCTGGCGGGAGAATATGGACGGTGGAGATCCGCACCGTAAACCATCGTTATCTTGATCTGAAAATCAAGATGCCCAAAGGGTATAACGGTCTTGAAGAACGATTACGCAAAAAAGTGTCCACCCTTATTCAACGCGGACGGGTTGATCTGCTTCTCACGGTTTCCGGTGATTTTTCTGATTTGTTGGAGATGAAGGCCAATACAAGTCTTGCCGGTATTTATCGCGATGCCCTTCTGGAACTAAAAGATTCCCTGCAAATTTCAGAAGAGATCAGTCTGCAGCAGATCGCTTCCTTTCCTGATGTCCTTGTTCGGGAACAAAAAGATGAGGACCTGGAGAGTGTCTGGCCAATAGTGGAACAGGCCCTTGATGAGGCCCTGACAACCTGTGACAGGATGCGTAGTGAGGAAGGGGCGGCCATGGCAACAGATCTTTTACAACGCCTGGATCATTTCTCTACAGTTGTGCATACGATTGGAGAGGGCATTCCCCAATTGCTGGTACAACGAGAGCAGAATTTGACCGAGCGATTACAGAAACTGCTCGATAATGTGCAGCTTGATCCTCAGCGGCTGGCTCAGGAAGTAGCAATCCTGGCTGACAAAACCGATGTTACAGAAGAAATTGTGCGCCTGGACAGTCACATTAATCAGTTCCGTGCATTTCTTGAAGCACCAGAGGCAACAGGAAGAAAGGTTGATTTTCTTCTCCAGGAATTCCTCCGTGAGGTGAACACCATGGCCTCCAAGATCAATGATGCATCCATTGCCCATTTGAGTGTAGAGTTGAAAGGTGAACTGGAAAAAATGCGGGAGCAGGTGCAGAATATTGAATAACGGTAGCTTTTTGTTCACTATTGAATCCGTTCTTTCCATTGTTACAACAGGTAGGTAACGAGTATGCAGCTGATTAATGTTGGATTTGGAAATACAGTTATGGCAGATCGAATTATTGCCGTAATAAATACCGGTTCCTCGCCATCAAGAAAACTCAAAGAACTGGCAAAAGATGCTGGAAAACTTGTGGATGTAACAGAGGGCAGACGGACTCGCTCTCTTTTGGTGATGGATTCCAATCATGTTGTTCTTTCATCTATTCAGCCGGATACTATAACCCAGCGTCTTGCAGCACTACAGTCGGAACAGCACTTACGGGATGCAATCAAAGAGCAGGAGAGGGCATAATATGGCAGCAAATGGGAAACTGTTTATCCTTTCA
>JAOZKX010000208.1:0-1974 GCA_029935135.1 Desulfocapsa sp. | reverse complement strand
AGGGGCTGGTAAGACTACCCTGTTAAAAAAGGTGATGGCACAAACCGGGAATCTTTCTTTTTCAATTTCTCATACCACCAGATCTCCTCGCAGCGGTGAGGTAGATGGTGTGGATTATTATTTTGTCTCTGTGAAAGAATTTCAGAAAATGCGTTCAGCAGAGCTTTTCCTGGAATCTGCTGAGGTTCACGGCAATTTCTATGGAACCAGCAGACCCGAGGTGATGAAAAAACTTGCAGAGGGACTGGATATTATCCTGGATATCGATGTACAGGGTGCAGCCATCATTATTCAGGATAAAGAGGTGCCGGCTGTTTCTGTTTTTATTGCTCCTCCCTCACTTGTAGAATTGGAAAAGCGACTGCGGGGAAGAGATACCGACAGTAATGAGACCATTGAGTTGCGCTTGCAAAATGCTGCAACAGAGATGCAGGCAGCAGTCGATTATGACTATCTGGTCATTAATGATACAATTGAAAGTGCTGCTTCAACACTGCTCGCCGTGATTATAGCTGAGCGGTGTCGCGGACACAGGTTACCCACTGGTGAACCTGTAATCCTCACGATAGCAAATGAAAATTAAATTACCACTCAAGCTTACTTGTGTAGCATAGTATTGTAGGAGCTTGCCCCTGCGAGCGAATAACCGTGTTGCCAAACCTGGAAAATCGCTTGCAGGAGCAAGCTGCATTTTAACTTATCAGTTACCTGGGTTCTCATGGTAATCAGGAATAAATAAGCACCAACAGGAACAATGAAAAAACAAGGGCAGAAACAGAAAAGCAACGAACGAAAAATTCGTTTCAGCGATGATCTTCTCTGGGGAATCCATCCAATTTATGAGGCACTGGAAAAGGAAGCAGATCGTATTGTTGAGATCATTCTGGTAAAGGATCGTCATGGCGGCAAGCGTGAAGAGATTGTTGAACGGGCCCGTGTTGCCGGAATAAAGCTCTCTTTTGTGACATCCCTGAGACTTATTGGTGATGATGCAGCTCAGGTTCGTCACCAGGGCGTCGTTGCCAAAATGGCGCAGACTCCTTTGATGCCTCTTGAGGATATGCTGGAGTCCTTTCAAAAACTGGTTGCTGAAGGGAAAAATCCAAGAATTATTGTACTGGACTCTCTGCAGGATCCCCATAATGTAGGGGCCATTATCCGTTCCGCTTATGCATCCGGGATACATGGTGTCCTGATTACCCGTGAACGCTCAGCCCCCCTTGGTGGAACTGCAGCCAAATCAGCAGCTGGTGCCATGTCCCATATTGATATCTGCCAGGTCACAAATCTTGCCAATGCTTTGAAGGCCATGAAAAAGGCTGGTGCCTGGGTATTTGGCGCTGTGAAAAATGAAGAGGCCCAATCCCTCTATGAAACTGATCTGAATCTTCCTGCTTGTATTGTGGTGGGCAGTGAGGGATCAGGGATTAGACCTCTGGTACAGAAACAATGTGATGTTCTTGTTTCGATTCCCATGGAGGGTGATCTGGATTCTTTGAATAGTTCGGTAGCAGCCGGGGTAATAATGTTTGAGATGTTACGGCAGAGGTTGTAGCTGATATTGTTTTATTACATATATTCGGGAAACATCTGAATCCCCCCCATCTAGAAGTGGTAATTATTGCCACGGATACCACTGTTTCTTGGTTTTCCACTCTTCAGTTCTCGGTGTAACTAGCGAATTATGGGCTTATTCCAAGCTCACCCACAGAATGCGAGCCATCCTTTCACTTAACTTTTTTTGTAACTATTCAAGGTAATCGCAAGAATCGTTAAAAAACGGACTCGACTTTGAAGCGTGCTAGTTTTACTCGAGAAGGTCAGAATGGACGAAGATGGGGGTGCTCTGAAGTTACACTCATTTCAGCATAAAGCTTCAACACGAAGCAGCTTGGATTTTATGATTTGACATTCGACTTAACCGCATTAATAAAGATGATGTGAAGTGGACCCCAAATCAAGGACAATAGTTCC
>JAOZKX010000497.1 GCA_029935135.1 Desulfocapsa sp. | reverse complement strand
ACACACAGTGCTGGCAGCTCATCCCTTTAATTGATATGGTGGTCATTGTTTTTCTCCTTCTATGGATTATTGTTTCTCTTATAGTTTGTTTATTCATTCCTGTGGTGATTTCAAGGAATTAATTATATTTTCTGGTGTGCTGTTATGAAAAAATTACAACTGGCAGTGAAGGGCATGCACTGTGCTGCGTGTTCAAGTCGTATTGAAAAAGTTGTGGGTGGAAGGGATGGCGTGGAAAATGCGGCAGTAAATCTGGCTGCGGAAACCATGGAGCTCCACTGGGACGAATCTGTACACAGTTTTCATGACATTGCAGAACGCGTCGCCGGGATGGGTTTTGAACTTGAGTCCATCAGTGCGCAGCAGGATCTTTTTGCCAAAAACAGGGCCGAGACTGTGGCTCGTCTGGCGCTTATGAAAAAGAAGCTTATCTACTCCATGCTTCTTGCTATTCCACTCTTCACCATTTCCATGGGCGAGATGATGGGGCTGCCGCTTCCTGAACTAATTTCTCCGCATTTGCATCCCCTGAATTTTGCTCTTATTCAGTTTTTCCTTGTTGCTGCCATAATGACCCTTGGGAGAAACTTTTATATCACTGGTATTCCTGCCCTCCTGCGACGCGTTCCTAATATGGATTCCCTTATTGCGGTTGGTACCGGGGCGGCCTTTATCTATTCCAGCTGGAATATGATTGAGATTTTTCTCGGTATTGATGTGCAGATGAAGGTGATGGATCTCTACTTTGAATCTGCCGGTGTCCTCATTGCCCTGGTCTCTTTGGGGAAATATATGGAAACCAGATCTAAATCCCACACCTCTGATGCCATAGCAAAGCTTATGCAGCTCACTCCGGAAACAGCAACCCTGCTTGTGGATGGAGACCAGAAAGATATTGCTGCAGAAAAAATTCAGGTGGGCGATATCCTTCTGGTTCGTCCGGGTGATCGTATTCCCGTTGACGCCTTTATTGTGAAAGGTCAGAGTGCTGTAGATGAATCCATGCTTACCGGTGAAAGTCTGCCCATATCCAAAGGGGAAGGTGACACCGTGATAGGGGGAACATTAAACAAAAATGGTCTCCTCCATATTAAAGCAGAACAGGTTGGGCAGGATACCATGATCTCCCGTATCGTTAAAATGGTGCAGGATGCCCAGGGCTCAAAGGCACCAATTGCCGGGATGGCCGATCGAATAAGCCTCTATTTTGTGCCGATTGTGATGTGTCTTGCCGTTCTCACAGCTCTTGCCTGGTATTTCATAGGAGATGCTGATTTCTCAACATCGTTGCGGTTTTTTATCGCTGTTCTGGTTATCGCCTGTCCCT
>JAOZKX010000207.1:1618-4772 GCA_029935135.1 Desulfocapsa sp. | reverse complement strand
TTGCATATCCGTAATCTCCTCCTTACTTTTTTCCTCCACTATTTTGAACCGTTGGTGAAACTGGGGCATGTCTATATTCTGGAAACACCAATTTTCAGGGTTCGCACAAAAAAGGAAACTCTTTACTGCTATTCCAACAAGGAAAAGGATGCCGCTACCAACAAATTGCAGGGTAAAGGAAAAGTAAAAAAGGTTGTTGAGACCACACGCTTCAAAGGGCTTGGTGAAATATCCCCTAAAGAATTTAAACAATTTATCGGCCCGGAAATTATTCTCAGGCAGGTCGATATGGGTTCTGTTAGCGAAATGTCTGAAATATTGAATTTTTATATGGGAAAAAATACCCCCGAACGAAAAAATTATATCATGGAACATCTCCTCTAATTTTTTTATCTTTTGATATCAATAAACCATAACAACACCGACAATCGTGGACTCCCAATACGGTAAACTTCGTAAGCTTTTTGATTTCAATTTTCTTGAATACACCTCCTATGTCATCAAGGAACGTGCTATTCCAGATATCAATGATGGTTTGAAACCCGTACAGCGTCGTATTCTACAAACGCTGTTTTTGATGGACGATGGTCGTTTTCATAAGGTTGCCAATGTTGTCGGGGCCACTATGAAACTGCATCCCCATGGTGACCAGTCAATCTTTGCAGCCCTCGTTAACCTGGCCAATAAAGGATATCTGATAGATCGTCAGGGAAATTACGGTAATATCTTTACCGGAGACCAGGCATCCGCCCCGCGATATATCGAATGTAGATTGTCGCCCCTGGCCCGTGAGGTAATGTTTAACAAATCCCTTACGGAATTTACAGATTCCTATGACGGCAGGATGCAGGAACCGGTTACCTTGCCCTGTAAAATACCCATGTTACTCCTCCAGGGTGTTGAAGGTATTGCCGTTGGTATGGCGACCAAGGTAATGCCCCATAACTTCTGTGAACTGTTAGAGGCTCAGAAACTAATACTGCAGGGTGAAGATGTTACTCTTTATCCAGATTTTTTAAAGGGTGGGATGCTTGATGTCTCTCAATATGAGCATGGTAACGGTAAGATACGATGTCGAGCCAGGATGGAAGAGGCAAACGAAAAGACAATTCTTATCAAGGAAATCCCCTACACCACGACCACTCAATCTCTTATTGATTCAGTGGAAAAAGCCTCCAAAGCCGGAAAGATCAAGATCATATCCATCAATGACTACACTGCCGAAGAAGTTGAAATAGAGATAAAACTGGCCCGGGGAACCTATGCAAAAGATACCATCCGGGCACTCTATGCCTTTACGGATTGTGAAGTTCCCATAAGTCCAAATCTTACCATTGTCCAGAATGGAGTCCCACGCACTTGTACAGTTGAAGAAGTTCTTCGTCACAACACCGATAAACTTCTGGCGGATCTGGAAAAATAATTACGAATTGACCTTGGTCTCTTTGAAGATCGACTGCACGCGATTCTTCTTGAACAGATTTTTATCGAAGAACGGTTGTATAAAACCATCGAAGAGGAGACAAGCTATAAAGCTGTCGTGGAAAGTGTTGATGCTGCCCTGTTGCCTTTTATAAAAGAGATTAAACGAGAGGTGGTTGAAGAAGACATAGAACGCCTTCTTGAAATTCGTATCAAGCGGATCTCACGTTATGATATCAATAAGCAGTTAAAAGAGATCAAGTCCCTTCGCTCTGAAATACGCAAAATCAATAAGTTCCTTAAAGATATGGTAGGTTATACCACCGACTATATAGATTCTCTGTTAAATAAATATGGTGAATCATATCCTCGTCTCACTGAACTCAAAGAATTTACCGAGGTTAGTGTTCGAAAAGTAGCCCTTTCCAATCTTACAGTTTGCTACGACAGGGAAGAAGGCTTTGTCGGCCATATGATAAAAGCCAAAGACGAGAAGAAAGATTTTTCCATCTCCTGCTCTGAATATGATCGTTTACTTCTTATCTACGACAATGGAACATATAAAGTTGTGCAGGTAACAGATAAACTTTTTGTTGGCCATGATTTACTTTGGCTTGGAAAGGTTGAGAAGGGGCTGATCTTTAATATTATATACAGGGAAGGAAAGGAAAATCTTTGCTATGTGAAACGATTTAAGACACCAAAGTTCATCCTCGACAAAGAGTACTTGCTTTTTGATCAACACAAGCGGTCAAAGATACTGCTATTTTTACTCGGTACAGAAAAGACTGCCAGAGCCAGTCTTATGCCCTCACCGCGAGCAAGAACCAATGCGGTGGAGATAGTTTTTGATGAGTATCTTGTAAAGGGTGCCGCAGCTAAAGGTAAAAGGGTTTCCACACGAACTGTGAGGCGGATAAGTAATACTACCGGTAAGGCCCCTCTGAAGAAAAAGGTTAACCTCAGCTTACCTGGACTTGAGGGCGAAACGATGCTGGAGGATAAAAAAGATGAGGATTCGAATAGCTAAAATTGCTTATCTCTACAGAGCGATATGTCATAATTGTTGATAATGATCAAGTACCATCCTCTCCCGTCGTATTCCATGCACAATCAATTAAAATACTATTTGTAACTTCCTGACTTTCTTTGATAGAGTTATCCTTGGAAGCTGATTGCTGAACCAGTTTTTCGTATATTTTTTTCTAAGCAAGAACAATCTATAAAGGGCAACGGTTAATGGCTGATATTCTCATTGTTGATGATGACATAATAATTCAGAAGATGATTGGCAAAAAGCTACAAGGTCTCGGGCATCAAGTAATCCATGCTGTATCTTTAGAAGAAGGTTTTGAAAAAGTCGTAAAAAACAGGCCTGATGTTGTTGTCCTTGATGTACAATTGCCGGATGGTGATGGTCTGGAAAATCTACACCTGTTTTCCAATGGGCCATCGTCTCCAGAAGTGATTGTTATCACCGGACATGGTGATAACAATGGTGCAGAAAAGGCAATTGTAAGTGGTGCCTGGTGCTATATTCAAAAACCAGCAATTATCAGAGAATTGCCTCTTCACCTACTGAGAGCGCTACAATACAGAAAAGAAAAAAACAGGGTCGAAAGGGCTCCTGTTGTTCTGAAAAGAGATAACATTATAGGCAATTCCGAGTTGCTGAATAAGTCTCTTGATCAGATAGCACAAGCTGCTTTTTCAGATGCCAGTGTTTTAATAC
>JAOZKX010000207.1:0-1608 GCA_029935135.1 Desulfocapsa sp. | reverse complement strand
CGGTAAAGAGCTGTTTGCCAGGGCAATTCACGAGAACAGTGAGAGGGCTGGCAAAAGTCTTATTACTGTAGACTGTGCAGCGTTGCCGGAAAATCTCGTGGAAAGCATTTTGTTTGGTCATGTCAAGGGGGCTTTTACAGGTGCCGAAACTCACAAGGAAGGGCTTGTTGGCCTGGCTGACGGGGGGACACTTTTCCTGGATGAGGTGGGCGAATTACCCATTTCGTTACAGAAAACATTTTTAAGGGTTTTGCAGGAGCATGCTTACAGACCTGTTGGATCATCCAAAGAAGAAAAAAGTGATTTCAGAGTTATTGCAGCCACAAATCGCAATATAGTAAAATGTGTAAAACAGGGCACATTTCGTAGTGATTTTCTCTATCGCCTACAGGCCTTTTCTATAAGTCTTCCCGCATTGCGTGAAAGGACTGATGATATTAAACCACTGACCAGATTTTTTCTTAGCACAATTTGTGATCGCTCAAGTATGGAGTGTAAAGGCGTTGCCCCAGATTTCATTGAACACCTTGTCGGCTATGATTGGCCAGGTAATGTAAGAGAGCTGAAGCAAACAATGGAACAGGTTATTGCCTCTGCAGCACAGGCTCCCACATTATTTGCAAATCATCTGCCAAATCATTTTCGTATCCGCCAGGCACAGGCTGCAATACATGCCGCTATTCCTCTCAGTTCCGCAGTAACCCCTAAAACTGAGTCTGAACCTTCCATACCCATGTCATGGCAGGAGCATAAACACATCTGCGAGAAAGAGTATGTCGCCGATCTTATGCGATATGCTGAGGCGAATGTCACTGTTGCTTGTGATATATCGAAGCTTTCCAGAACCCGTTTGTACCAGTTGCGTGAGAAATACAATTTTAAAAAACCTTCCTGATTGTTTGTCCTTTTATTCTCAGAACACATTTTGTAGATGTTCACAAAAGTGTTCATCTCTTGTCTAGAAAAGTAGACTTGTCTCGTTTTTTTTACTCACCTGATCTAACAGTCAATCCTTTAATAAAGCGCTGAATGTATTGATACCATAGAGCATTGCTGATCAGCTCTTGTGTTTCCTGAAACTGGTATAGAAGTTGCTTGACATAGAAAAAGGGAATGGATTTGCCCAGGTTCTATCCATGCAATGGGGAAAGGAGAGTAAATGAGTATTTTTTTCTATGCCAACACTGTTTCCACATTGAGCAATCATTGGCTCAGCCATTTAATTCAATTTCCAGAGCTGAAAAATATTTCTATTCTTTCAGGACCCTCTCTTTTTGCTTCACCTCTCGCCTTGAATGTTCGCAGCGGAGATATACTTATTCTCTTTGCTGGAAATGTTGAGGGTTTTGAACATTTACTGAGCTTAAAAGATGACCTGATCGACTTTCGAATCATACTCATTTTGGCAGACAGCAGCAGTAAAACAATTCAAAAGGCACACCTGCTGCAACCCAGTTTTATTGCCTGTTATGAAGATGATATTTTAAAAATACAAGCTGTTATTAATAAAATGGTACATACCGAAACCGAAGTGGCATAAGCCTGAAGAAAAAGGGAGATACAATGCGAAAATTCTTACAATTATTTAAACGAATCGGAGTAAAACTG
>JAOZKX010000206.1 GCA_029935135.1 Desulfocapsa sp. | reverse complement strand
CATTTGGCCATGCCTTCTTCCATGATGTCCTCGATTGCCGGTGAAGCAGGTTTGCTCACAGAACTTGACTATTTCAATATCGTTTACCTTGAGCAGTTTCCTGACTTACACATTAGAACAGAGGGTGAGCAAGTTTATGGAAATGCTCTACTGCAAAGTGGTTTCCTGACAAGAGCACGCAAATTCTATCAAAGTCGTACGGATAAAATTCCTGTCAATTCTCCGCTGCACAACTTCTATCAAGAAGAAATTATTCATTTACTTCAGTTGGAGAAAAAATTCTTTACTGTTGAGGGTAAATTAAGGGAGATTTTGGCGGTCACTGAACAAAAACTTCCTGTTGTGATTAAACTGATAGATAATTCTCTGCAAGCCGAAGATTGGGACAATGCCTGGAAGTGGTATGCTGTCCTTGTTCGGATGAGTGGCAGGTCTAATCAGGCCTGTGATTCGGTGTCTCTCCAGTTGTTTAATGAAAAAATAATTATTTTAGAGAAATCTTTGCAGGTTGAAGTTGCCATCGAATTATTGGAAGATTTTCTTTCTGATTATAAACATACATGTCCTGAGGACAATCAGAGTTGGTTGCAGTTACATGGCAAACTCGCTGAACTCTATCTTAGAAATAATGATTATTCTGCTGCAGCTGCACTTTTTCAAAATCAGCCGGCTGTATCTGCACTCAGTCCCAAACTTCAGGTTCTCGACAAGTTTGTTTTAGATAAGTTGAATAATGACGATTCTCTTTTTCACCTCTTACAATTTCTTCGTAGTCCTTATAGATGCCAATCAACCTCATTCCTTGATGGTGTCGTCTTTTTAAAAGAGTTTGGACATCATTCCGACGCTCTGTATCTTTTGCAGCAGTATCATAATGTGATTCCGGAGTCTATAAGGGCACAGGTTATTAAGGCCGATTTACTGGTGGAAGAAGATATCTTTTCCGCTCTCGTACTGTATAAGGAATTGAATACTCACTATCCTGAGGAGTTAAGCTTTAAACGAATACTGCTGTTGATACAGTTTCAATTGGCACAATTTGACAAGATTATTGCAGAATTAATATCTCCTGGAGTTGAAATTGATACGCAAAAAGCACTCCTTGGAGATTACTTACTCCTCTCGGAAATCAAATCCATGGCGATATGGAAGCAGTTACTTCTTGCTCGTTCTTTTTGGGCAATCAGGAGGTGGAATGATTCCCTGCTTATTTACCAATCTCTTACCACTCCTCCGGTTGATCAGATTTTTTCCGAGAAAATTGCCAGGCAGAATAAGGAACTTCATTTGCCGCCTGCCAAAAGAAGTATCCTCAACATTGTTACATTTACCAACCCTGCTGAACCTGATCGGTTGACTGTCGTAATGAGCCCTGAGTTTACTGCCAATTATTTTGATAAATCAGTTGTTGATATTGCAACGACTCTGTACGAACCATATAAATGGCAGGAAATCGTAAGTAAGGAGTTGTCCGTTCGAAAGGCAATGCAGGAGGGTACATATTATCAGGCAATGAAGGAGTACGAAGATCTGTTACGAGAAAGTAGTTCGTCTGAAAGTCTGTTTGATCTTGCTGGAGTGTACAGTAGGTTAGGTCTTCTCGGCAAAGAAGCTGCTCTCTATGACATACTGACTGAAACAAGTCCAGGGTATCCTGATCTTGATGAAGCACTCCAGCGTAACACTTTAAAAAGGAGACCTCGGATGGCCTTGGCTGCTGACAGCATGAAAAAAGTGGGGCGACTTGGTTACTATGATAATAAGGAGGTTGCTGGAGGGGTTGATAGCTGGTTTATGCCGACTCTGCGTCACGAACTCTCCCTCGATTATCGAAGACTGCAAAATCAGTCAGACAAGGGTGATGATGAGATTTTCCGTAATCGTATTCTGGCTGAAATGAAGTGGAGTCCTGTCTATGATTTTGATCTTCTTGTTGGTGGTGGAGTCGACAAAACTGATGATACCGATGGTGCGTCATTGATCTATACCATTCAGTTAAACGGTCGCATTGGAGATATGGTTCAGGGCCATATCGCCCTCGCTCAGGATGTTGTTGATGATACCGTTGTCTCTTTGCAGGAAGAAATTAAGAAAAACGAGTATGAGGCAGGGGTAACGCTTGATTTTCTCCCTCGTGTTTTTGCAGGTGCTGGCTATCTTTTTACCGAATATTCAGACGGGAATCATCAAAACAGGTATGATATCTGGACATCCTATATACTCCATGGAGAACCTACTCTTCTCCAGTTACGATATGGCTATGAGCTCTCTCATAATGAAGAGGGGAATCTTGGCAAGGAGCCGGGATCCGGAAGTGGTTTTTCACCTGACGATTATCCTTATTGGAGTCCTAAAGAGTATTGGCAGCATCTTTTCACTGTCTCTTTTGAGCATCAGCTTGCTGGAGATTTTCTCGGCAGGGGCGCTCCTAGTTGCTATTCCCTCGAGTATTCTTTTGGCTATGAGCAGGGTGGGTACGGTAATCACCTGATGAAAGCAAATATTTTTCTTGAAATAAGCAGGCATTTCCTATTAAATGGTAGCTTCGATTATTATAACGGAGCACAGTATGAGGAGCAGGATATTTTTCTTTCTCTCATCTATCGCTGGTGATATTTGTTTCCTGTAAGGATTGTTACGGTTCTTAATAGGAATTTTTTTTTATCTGGAGAAAAAGAATGGTTGTACGCATACCGATGTCCCAACAAGGACATCTTAAACTGAAGGAAGAGCTTGTTCAACTTGAACGGGTTGAAAGGCATGTGGTCGTCAAGTCAATAGAAATTGCTCGAGAACATGGTGACTTGAAGGAGAACGCTGAATATCACGCTGCCAAAGACAGGCAGGGACATATTGAGGGACGAATTATTGAATTAAAGGACAAACTTGGCAGGGCAGAGGTTATTGACTGTGCCAAAGTCAGCTGTGACCGTGCTGTTTTTGGTACAGTTGTAGAGTTACTGGATATGGATACTGACGAAGAGGTCTGTTATCAACTATTAGGTCCTGAAGAAGCTGATGTTAAGAAAGGGTCCATTTCAGTACTGGCACCACTGGGGAGAAGTCTTCTGGGGAAAGAGGTGGGAGATGATGTGGTAGCAAAAACACCCGGCGGTACGAGAGAGTTTGAAGTGATAGATATCTCGGCATCAGATTTCAGCTGACGCCAAAGACAATTAAAAGGGTTGAGCGGCAAGTGGTATGGTGTGAAAACAGGCCTGCTATTCAGGGAGTTCCATGCCGGGAACAAGCATTCCTGAAAGGAAAATTTCCATAACCTGAGAGCTGGTATCTTCAACCGTGTATTTTGTATCAAGACTCATTGTCCAGACTCTTGATATCTCATCAAGTGCACCAAAAAAAGCTCGTTTTGCTAGGCCTGGCTGGATGGAGGAACGATATATGTTTTGCTCCTGGCCAAGTTTAATAATAGAAGAGATAATATTGACATATTCGCTGAACTTGTTGTTTCTGTAATCTTTGATCAGTTTAGCGCTCTGCCTTAGTTCTATTTGAATAACTTCAGCCAGATTTTTATTTTTTTTCATGACAGTTAAATGCTTTGTTGCAAAAATCTTCAGCATTACTCTGGGATCGCTTTCCTTGGCCAGCAGCTTTTTAACCTGCTCAATTAAATTTCCTATTTCTTCTTCGAAAACGGAGATAAGGATATCAAATTTATTGTTAAAATAAAGATAGATTGTGCCATCAGCAACCTTGGCTTCTTTGGCAATATCGGATATTCTGGCATTGAAAAAGCCTTTTTTGGCAAAGACTTTGGTTGCTGCTTGAATAATTTTTGAATGTTTGTTAGCTGCTTTCATGATAGATTTTTGTAAATAGAAGAGATACGCAATGAATGGTTATTCATTCATTTTATTCATATTGTGCAGTTTGTCAATAATTTGTTATACTATGTGGTTATTTTTTTGTGTAAGCAGTCAACTTTCCTAGGGAATGCAGGCTGGGGAAAAGTGTCTAAAGTAACTGAGATTCCTTAACTTATACATTTACAGTAAACAGTCAAATCTTGTTGGGAGTATAAAATGAAAGTACTTGTTGTTGGTTCTGGAGGCCGTGAGCATGCTCTGGTTTGGAAAATTCACCAGAGTAGCAGAGTGGAAAAAATTTATTGTGCCCCAGGGAATGCCGGTATTAAACGGATGGCTGAATGTGTCAATATTAATGCTACTGATATTGATGCACTGCTTGCTTTTGCCTTGAAAGAGGATATTGATTTAACCGTGGTTGGTCCTGAAATGTCACTTACTGCAGGGATTGTAGATCTTTTTGAAAAAAAAGGTCTACGCATATTTGGTCCGACCAAAGCTGGTGCAATACTTGAGGGCAGTAAAGTTTACACCAAGGAATTCTTAAAAAAATATAATATCCCTACAGCTCAGTTTAAGGTTTTTAAAGATAGAAAAAAAGCCAAAAAATACATCGATAAATGTGGTGTTCCTGTAGTTGTCAAGGCCGATGGCCTTGCAGCTGGCAAAGGGGTGATTGTTGCTCAAACTACTAAAGAGGCTAAAGCTGCTGTAGATCTTATTATGCAGGAAAAGGCTTTTGGTGATGCAGGGCGAAGACTCATTGTTGAAGAATGTCTGCAGGGGGAAGAGGCCTCATTTATAGCCTTTACAGATGGAAAAACAGTACTGCCGCTACCAACTTCACAGGATCACAAAGCTGTGTTTAATGGCGATAAGGGACCTAACACTGGTGGCATGGGGGCCTATTCTCCTGCTCCTGTGGTCACTGAGGAAATAGCAGG
>JAOZKX010000205.1 GCA_029935135.1 Desulfocapsa sp. | reverse complement strand
AGTGCCGGAGAAGAAGCGGGTGACTTATTTGTAAATTGAATGGGGATGCGTGTGTATAACAGAGATACCATAGAGCTTTTGGCTCCGGCCGGATCGTTGCAATCTTTCTATGCTGCCATGGAAAATGGAGCGGATGCCGTTTTTTGCGGGTTGAAAATGTTTTCTGCCAGGGCAAAGGCAAAAAACTTCACCCTGGACGAAGTTGAACGATTGAACGGCTATGCCCATGAAAAGGGGAAAAAAATATTCATCGCCTTAAATACCCTGATAAAGGAAAAAGAGCTGCCTGCCCTTATTGATGTCCTCTCGGCACTGAATCAGTACAGGATTGATGGCTTGATCATTCAGGATTTTGGCTTGTATCATCTGGCAAAGCACTATTTCCCGGAGCTGGCTCTTCATGCATCTACTCAGATGGCTATTCATAACAGCGCTGGAGTCAGAGTGCTCGAAGAGATGGGCTTTAGTCGTGCGGTCCTGGCAAGAGAGTTGAGTTTAAAGGAAATAGCCCACATTCGTAAGCATAGCAGTCTGGAGCTGGAGCACTTTGTTCATGGCGCGCTTTGCTATTCCATATCCGGACACTGTCTCTTTTCTTCTTATCTTGACGGCAGGAGTGGTAATCGCGGAGCCTGTGTTCAGCCCTGTAGGCGTCGTTATTCGTATCGGGAAAAATCTGGATTTTACTTTTCAACCAGTGATTTTTCAGCGATTGATTTGATTCCGGGCCTGATTGGTGCCGGGATAACGAGTTTTAAGATTGAAGGTCGGATGAAGAGCCCTGAGTATGTAGCAACTGTTGTTGCCGCGTACCGGATGGTCATTGATGCCGCCGGAGGTGATAGGAAGGATGCGGTAAAAGAGGCAAGGTCAATGCTGAAAAATGCCATGGGCCGGAAAAGCACCAGTGGTTTTCTCCCAGGTAAAGGCGGGGCGGATATCGTTATGGCCGGGCACAAGGGAGGGCTTGGTATAATTCTTGGACATGTTGAGCAGGTCAGGGGGAAAAGTGTCTCTTTTCGCAGCAGTGAGTCGATTTATGTTGGTGATCGTTTGCGTATTCAATCAGAGGATGACAGGTCCGGCAAAGGTTTTACCGTCCGCACATTATACCTTGGCAAGCGAAAGGTTAAACGCGTCAACAGAGGGGCTGTGGTCTCCATCCCCCTTCCCCAGCGAGGAGGGGTAAATCCTGGTGATACAGTGTTTAAGCTCTCCACAGGGAAAGTATTTACCATGAGTGAAGAGCGTGCCCGCAGGCTTCTTGCATCTTCCCCCTTAACGAGAAAAGGTGTGGATCTGTTTATTCAATGTCATGGTGCTTTGCTTACGGTGAAAACAGCTGCCTGTGGAAGTGATTTTGAAAAAAGTTACCCCGTGGAAATGCAGCCTGCAGAGCGATCACCTCTGTCAGAAGAGACCCTGCATAAAGTGTTTTGCCGTACCGGGCAGAAACAGTTGTCCCTGCAAAGTCTCCATGCCCCGGGGCTTCCGCCTGTTGTCATTAAACCCAGTCGTCTCAAAGAAATCCGCCGGGATTTTTATGAGAATCTGCTGCCTTATTTTCTGGCTATACAGGAGAAACAGGTGGCAGAGCATCTGCTGGAAGTGAAAAGGGTCGTAGCATTTGACCATGGGAGCAAAAAGAAATCTGATTCTGACAAGCTTTTTCTTGTGCTTGATTCGTTAGATGAGCTGGAGGCTTTAGCAGATACTGGCAGTGTGCAGTATATCATGGCACTTTCTTCCAATCTTCTCCAAAAGTATCTCAAAAATCCGCTCCAGAGAGATATTGTACAACAGCAGTTGGTCTGGGATTTGCCGTCCGTCGTCTATGATACAGAATGGTCGGATTTGGAAAAAACGGTGGCCGAGGCAATTGCTGCAGGGTGTTGCAGCTTTCGTTTAAATAATCCGGCACAGCTTGAGATTTTTGCAAATATCGAGGGGCTCCATCTCTGGGCAGGTCCCTGGTTGTACACCATGAATAGTCAGGCCCAAAAAGCCATGCAGGAATTTGCTGTTCAGTATCACTGTCTGGCAATGGAAGATGATAAAGAAAATGTTCGTGCCTTACTGGATACAGATCAGAATGGTAGGCTGCTTGTTACCGTCTACGGTCCGGTTGATCTATTTACTTCCCGTATTCGATCCTCTTTTCAGAAGAAAGAGGCCATCTTGGAAAATGATCAGGGGGAGTTGTTTCCAGTGACAGAAATAAAGGGTGTAACTGTTACCCGTGCCCCCAGACCTTTCTCTCTTCTTGGCAGAATTGGAGAGTTACGAAAAATGGGTTGCTCACATTTTATTATGGATATGAGAGCTGTCGGCCTGAAAAGCAGAGAAGGACAGCAAATTTTACAGGCTTTTTATGATGATAGCAGCCTTTCGCAGACGACTGAATTTAACTTTGAACGAGGATTGCAGTAAGGCTTGCACAGAGAATAGGGCTTCTGGAATTGGCAACATGTCGTTTTGTTTATCAGGGTAGTAGGTTGTGCTACACACCAGTATCAATGAATTCGGCAAGAAATTGCTTTCTCCATCCTCTCCGTGTCCGTCCTTCTGCTGTTGAGGGACTTTTCAACAGTTCCTTCAGCTCACTTTTGTTCCCCACCAGAGGTGGGTCAATTCCGTGAATATCGCTTTTTAAGATAATGAAATCATGAAATTTCGCCATGATATCCTTTTCGCTCTTGTTGAGTTTTATGTGTCGTACAAGAGGGGGGCAGGCGGAGTCAGCCTGGTTGAGGCTGGTGGAAACAATCTCAAGAATAGCATCACCATAGCTCTCTACACTTTTGCCAGATATCTCCCCACAATTCTGTATCTGTGTTTTTTTCTCCACTTGTTGTCGGGCAATGGAGAGGAGGACAGGATCTTTTACAATGTGACCTCGCGGTCGGTTTCGTTTTTTTGCCTCTTTTTCTCTCCAGATTACGAGGTTTTGTAAAATGGCCAGGGAGCGTTGGTTGAGTTTTCCGGAGCCTTTGATTTTCAGATAGCGATCCCTGACATCGATTCCTGTGTAGTTTGCTGGAGTATCAAAACGCTGCAATTCTTCCTCCATCCAGCTTCTCGTGTCAGGAAGGACACGGGTAAGGAGGAGTACTCTGATTGCACGTAGGTATCGTACATCATCCAGAGCATATTCTTCCTGCTTTGGGTCCAATGGGCGTTTGAGCCAGTTTGTACGTGTCTGACTTTTTTCCAGCCTTATGTCCAGTAGTCGTTCGATAAGCACTGCCAGAGAGAGGGTGGATGGGAACCCGGTAAAGCCGGCGACAAGTTTTGTATCGAAAACATTTTGGGGGTCAGCACCCGTAGCGCTGCGGAGAATTGCCAGATCCTGTGGTGCATCATGAAATATTTTGACAACTTCCGTATCAGCGAGTAATTTTCCCAGAGGAGTGAGGTCGTCTATGGCACAGGGGTCGATAAGGAAACACTCCTCATTGGAAAGAGCCAGTTGAATCAGGCCCAGACGCGGATAGTAGGTCCGTTCCCAGACAAACTCAGTGTCAAGGGCAACGGCATCCGTTTTGTGTGCTCGTATCATTAAGGCTTGAAGGTCTTCAGCAGTGGTAATCATTGGACGGGTCCTGGCAAAGTAAATAGTTGGCAAGTAACCCTGGTGAAATTCTTTTTTTAAACAAGAATGGATGTTCCAGGGGCGTGATAATCTTTTCGCAACAAGACATATAAATGAATAAAATACAAGTATTAAACACCTGAGATGTTCTATTATATAGTAAAGCGCCTGTGCCTGATGATTCCCACTCTCATAGGGGTTATGTTGATAACCTTTACGGTAACCCAGTTTGTTCCCGGTGGACCCGTGGAACGGATAATTGCCGAGATGGAAGGTTTGGGCAAAGGGGGGGAGGTCGGGGCAGAGTCCTCTTTTTATCGGGGGGATTCAGGTCTTGATTCCAGTCGGGTTGAGAAGCTGCGAGAATTATATGGCTTCGATAAGCCACCACTCACCCGTTTTCTAAGCATGATGAAAAACTATCTTGTCTTTGATTTTGGTGATTCCTACTATTATCATCAGTCAGTTGTGGAACTTGTTATATCCCGCATGCCTGTTTCCATGTCACTGGGATTGTGGAGTTTTGTCATTGTTTACGGGGTTTGTATTCCCCTTGGTATTGCTAAAGCGGTCCGGGACGGGTCCCGATTTGATATTATCAGCTCCAGTGCAATCCTTGTCGGCTATGCAATACCTGGCTTTGTTCTTGCCATTGTGTTGATTGTCCTCTTTGGCGGCGGTTCTTTTTGGAATATTTTCCCCCTGCGCGGCATTGTTTCGGAAGGCTGGTCCGATATGGGACTAGTGCAAAAAGTGCTGGATTATCTCTGGCATATGATTCTGCCCATTGTCTCGGGGGCTGTGGGCAGCCTCGCTGTTATGACCATGCTTACCAAGAATTCTTTTTTGGAAGAAATTAGAAAGCAGTATGTTCTGACTGCTCGTGCCAAAGGACTCAGCGAAAATCAGGTTCTCTATAAACATGTGTTTAGAAATGGTATTATCCCAATCATAACCGGATTTCCAGGATATTTTATTGCTTCATTTTTTACGGGCAGTCTGCTGATTGAGACAATATTCTCCCTTGACGGTATGGGCTTGCTTGCCTATCAGTCTGTCTTGAATCGTGACTATCCTGTTGTGCTGGGGACCCTTTATTTCTTTACGATTATTGGTCTTTTTTCCCGTTTACTTTCTGATTTAAGTTATGTCTTTGTTGACCCGAGGATTAGTTTTGACAGTGTGCAG
>JAOZKX010000204.1 GCA_029935135.1 Desulfocapsa sp. | reverse complement strand
AAAACCAGTACGCAAAAACACACTCCTGCAGACCATATACAAACACCTGAATATGGAGGAACAGGCTACAGTGCCGGAAGACGAACAGGGAAACAGTCCGGAAATAGTAAAGAACCTCAAAAACCCGCAAATTATCCTTGAAACAAAAATCAAGAAACTGATCCCCCGCTTTCTGAAAAACAAAAAAGCGGATGCGGTCCACATGCTTGAAACTATCAGGGATGGAAACCTGGAAGCAACGCAAAAACAGGCTCACACAGTAAAGGGGACTTCCTGGATGTATGGTTTCAAATTTCTCGGTGATACATGCCTGGAACTTGAAAATGCAGCAAGGGACGGGGATCTCCAACTGGCAGAGAAACTGGCCATACAGATTGCCACTTATCTGAACAGTGTTGAGATAAGCTTTCACCCTGTATATGAAAAAAAGAAACCGTCTGCATAGTTTTCCTTTTCATTTTCTATAACTTACTGATAGAATAAGAAAATCCAAGATCACAGGCCAGCCTCAAGAGGAGAAACGACCATGGACCAGCAGACAACTATTATACTCATTGATGATGATCAGGATGCATGTGAATTTCTAAAAATGCAGCTTGAAGGAACAGGCCGAATGACTGTGACTTATTCCACCAGCAGCGACGATGCCCTCGCCCTTATTCAAGCTGAACACCCTGACCTGGCCATCCTGGACATCAATATGCCAGGAACACATGGAGTGCAAATCGCTGAAGCCCTTGCCGCAGATCCGGCCACTGCAGACATTCCGATCCTCTACCTGTCCGGCATGGTCACCCCTGAAGAAGTTGGCAATCTGGCCAAAGGTGCAGGAGAACCACCCCTCATCTCCAAAGGGTCACCCGAAAAAGAACTTATTGAGACAATTGATAAGCTCACCGGCGCCTGAGTTCCCCTCTCTCCTTGTCTGCCCTTCCAGCCAAATCTGCCCGTTTTATTGCCATAGAAACACTGTGTCAATTACAAAAAAAGCGAATCCCGGTAAATACTATTTTTTCCAATCTTGCAGCAGAGCATGCCATACAGAGTAACGACCGCCAACTTGCCTCCAATATCATCTATGGTGTGCTGCGTAAACGCCAGTCACTTGACTGCATTCTCCAAAAGCTCTGCGCCAAACCCTTAAAAAAAATTAAGCCCTTTGTCTACCAGGCGCTGAGTGTCGGCCTGTATCAGATACTGTTTCTCGATCGTATCCCGGAATCGGCTGCGGTGAATGAATCTGTAAAGGCCCTGCAGAGTGCAAAACTTCCCAAAAAGCTGCAGGGTTTTGTCAATGGGGTACTGAGAAACTCCATCCGCAAACAAAAAGAGCTCCTGCCCCTGATCACGGATCCTGAAAAACCGATCCTTAACCATCCGCACTGGTTGACCGATCGCTGGGAAAAACGCTTTGGCAAAACAGAGACACTTCGCATATGTAGCCACAACAATGAGCCACCGACTCTGATTTTACAGGTCAACAGCTGCAAAACGAGCCAAGACACACTTCTTACCGCTTGCAAGAATGCTGGCATAGCAGCCGAAAAAGGTGACTACTCTGAAACCGCCCTCCTCCTCCCTGACTATCATGGAGCAATAACCGCCCTGCCGGGCTTCGAAGAGGGATTCTTTCAGGTTCAGGACCAGGGGGCTCAACTGCTCAGCCAACTCCTTGGCCCAATAGTCTCTGGGGGACACTACCTTGACGCCTGTGCCGGAGTGGGTGGAAAGACAAGCACAATCATCCAGCTCTGTGAGTCAGTACAGGCGGATGTGACCGCGGTCGAACCGGACAAAGGACGACAGCAGAAATTCAAAGAGAACATGCTGCGGCTGCATCCGGACTGCAGCATTCCACTCTTTGCCGAATCACTGCAGAAATTCAGCAAAGGCTGCACAACACGCTTTCACGGAATCTTCCTTGATGCTCCCTGTTCCGGAACCGGAGTCACCGGCAGACACCCGGATATCCGCTGGAACCGACAGATGACAGATCTGCACAAATACCAGCGCACCCAGCTCGAACTCCTGCAGGCTGCAACACACATCCTCCACCCCAACGGGATACTATTGTACGCCACCTGCTCTTTGGAAGAAGAGGAAAATGAAGGGGTTATTGAACAATTCCTTGCTGCCAATCAGGATTTCTCTCTGGATAGTTGCAAAACAACCCTCAACACAAACAGTCAGCATCTGTTACGAAACGACTGTTTTTCTCCACTTCCGCAAAGGGAAACAGATGGTTTTTTTGGGGCCCGCTTAGTGAGAAAAAATTGAAATTGGCAGGAAATCTTGATTCGATTAGAATGGATGCTTATCTTGAAGCTCAATTGGACAACGATAGCAACAGAATAACTTTTACCAAAAAGACGAAGAGATATGGCTGAGATACGCAGTACCATGGATATGGTGATGGAACGAGCAGCACGAATGGCAGATCGCGCCAAGGAAGTGCCCGCCGGACAGCTTGAAGAACAAAAAGGAATGCGCCTGGTTGCCGATTTTCTTGGCGGAAAAGGTGGCGACTTAACAGAGACCCTGCAACAGGAAGATCCTGCCGCGCAAATGGCTGTTCGCCTGGGAATGGCAAAGGCCTTACTGCGAAATATTGTTCTGCCACGGGACGAACAACTGATGGAAAGCAGCAGCAGTGCAATTACTGCTCTTCTCAATCTTTCCGGACAGGCAGATGAAGTTGCCGCCGTGTGCACTGAGCTGCAACAGATTCTCGGCCAGTTTTCCGAACACAAACAACAGGTCAGACAACAACTGGAAGACGGGATGCGGACCCAACTCGCCCAGCAAATGCAGCAGCAGGGCATAGAGACCGAGCAGCTTGCTGCCATTGACCCAACCATCCATCCAGAATTCCAGAAACAGTGGGCCAGTGCCAAGACAGACCTGAACGATCAATATATCCAGGCCCTGGACCAGCGCAAAGAGATCCTTATTCAGCGGTTTACCTGATGATCCATCCCCAGCGAATACAAAAGATCCAGGCACGACTGCGAAGAAAAAAAATCGATGGGTTGCTGGTCAGTCAGCCAAACAACAGGCGCTACCTCAGTGGCTACAGTGCAACGGACCATGATATCAGTGAAAGCTCTGGTGTGTTACTGATTCCGGCCCGCCAGTTACCAATACTCCTCACCGACTTTCGCTATCAGATCCAGGCCCAAAAAGAAGTGGGAGCAATGCAGGTTCTTCTCTACCCCAAAGGCCTGTTCGCCCTGTTAAAAGAACTCCTGCCGGATCTAAATATCGCCTCCCTGGCCTTTGAAAGCCACTACACCCTGCATTCCACTGCGGACAAAATGCAGCACATGGCGGATTCAATCGGTGTCAGCCTCACCCATTTTGATGATATGGTTGAAACCATGCGCCTGATTAAAGACGAAGAGGAGATCAGCAAACTGAGAGCATCCGTTCTTCTCAACGAAAAAGTCTTTCAGCAGGTGTATAAAACGATTGGTGCCGGCCAGACAGAGATCGACATCGCCCTTGCAATCGAAGCCACCATGCGCAGACTCGGGGCCGAGGCCCCAAGTTTTGAGACCATCGTTGCCACCGCCGAACGCAGCGCCCTTCCCCATGCAGTCCCAGGCGATGTGTCGATTAAAAAAAATACTTCCCTGATGATTGATATGGGCCTGATCCTGGATGGCTATTGTTCAGATATGACCCGTAATTTCGTGGTGGGAAAAGCAGACAAAAAGTATCTGACAATCCATCGCATAGTGCGTAAGGCACAACTTGCCGCTATTGCTCAAATTCGTCCCGGAGTCAGTGCGACAGCGGTTGACAAAACAGCCCGCAACATCATTTCCGATGCTGGCTACGGCGACTATTTTGGCCATGCCCTGGGCCATGGTGTTGGCCTTGCCGTACATGAGGAGCCTCGCCTTTCATCACGGAACCGTAAACATCTGCAGGAAGGGATGATCATAACAGTGGAACCTGGAATCTACCTGCCGGACTGGGGCGGAGTGCGTCTGGAAAACATGGTTGTTGTCCGCCAGGATGGATACGAAGTACTCAATCAAGATATTACATGGCTCGACATTTAACCCCTAACCCTTAGCCCCTCAAAAAGAAAAATCATGAGTGACAAAAAATATTTCGTTCTTGATACCAATGTTCTGCTGCACAACGCCGACTCCCTTACTTCTTTTGCCGACAACTTCATCATCATTCCCATGACAGTCATCGAAGAACTGGACAACTTCAAACGGCATAACGATGAACTGGGACGGAATGCCAGGGGTGTTATCCGCCAGCTGGACAAGCTTCGTCATTCCGGGACCCTCAAGGACGGCGTCGCCATGGAAAATGGCGGCATCCTGAAGATCACCGTGGAGAGACGCAACATGCCTGGAGCTCTCCTGGACATGAGTGTCCCAGACAATCGTATCCTGGCCGTGGCAAACAGTCTGCACGAAGAAGGGAAACGAGTCATTTTTGTATCCAAAGATATCAATGCCCGCCTTAAGGCCGATGCCCTGGGAATTGATGTTATGGATTTTGAGAAGCAAAAGTGTAACTTTGATGAGCTGTATACAGGTTGGCGGAATGTCTCAGTTCCCGCAGAAGTTGTCGATCGTTTTTACCAGGAAGACACCCTTGAGTCCGAAGGATTTGAGTTCCAGAAAAACGAATTTATCCTCCTCCAGGATGAAACAAATCCCAAACATTCTGGTATTGGACGAGCTATCAGTACAAACAGCCTGACTCATCTGAACACCAAGTTTGAACATGCCTGGAACATTCACTCCAGGTCAAAAGAAT
>JAOZKX010000203.1 GCA_029935135.1 Desulfocapsa sp. | reverse complement strand
AATTAAGCGACAGGGAAAATCCATGGATAATTTCCTAAGAGCAATTATCTATGTTACAGTTAACTGTGTGAGATTTTTCTGTTTGTTTATTCTTCTGTAAAGGGAATGTCGGTATGCGTCTTGATTCCGGAAAAATGATTGCTGATTACGATCCTCATTTTAGAATTTTCCACGAACTTATGCCCTTTAAGGTTCGTGAAATTCTCCTTGTCTCCAGTCCTTACGATGCCTTTATCATGGAGGAAGACGGGTCTCTTGCTACCAGGATCATTAATGAATATCAGGGCTTGAATCTCAGCGGTGCACCGCGCCTGACCCTTGTCTCTTCCGGAAAAGAGGCGCTTGAAATCATGCGCCGGCGGGAGTTTGATCTGGTTATTACCATGCCCAATGTGGGTGGCATGGATGCCTTTGATCTGGGGGCGGCAATTAAACGGATCAAGCCCACCCTGCAGGTGGTGCTGGTTTCACACTCCATGCAGGGACTCTACCCCTTACCGCTGAGTGTTGACTGTGAGTCCATTGATAATATCTTTCTCTGGTGTTGTGAGGCCGATCTTCTTCTTTCTGTGATCAAAAATTTTGAAGATCATGTGAATGTGGATGCAGACACTGCCCGTGCCATGGTTCGAGTGATCATTCTGGTTGAAGATTCCCCTGTCTATCGATCTTTTTTTCTCCCTTTGATGTACAATGAGGTGGTACATCAGACTCAGGCGGTCCTTGATGAGAGCCTGAATGAAAAACATCGTCTATTGCGTATGCGGGCGCGTCCCAAGATTCTTTGTGCCATAAATTATGAAGAGGCGATGAGTCTCTATGAGGCCTATCAGCCCTATATCTTCGGAGTGATTTCAGATGTGCGTTTTCCCAGGCGCGGGAAAATTGATCCGAAGGCGGGGCTTCGTTTGATGGAGCATATTCGTAAGGATGTGCCCGATATGCCACTGCTGATGCTTTCTTCCGAGCCTGAAAACAGGGAGAGGGCAGAGGCTGTTCCCGCGGTCTTTCTTCATAAGGACTCTCCCAAAGTAAAAGAGGGGATTCGTGCATTTTTCCTCAATTATCTTGGCTTTGGAGACTTTGTCTTTCGCCTTCCCACCGGTGAAGCCATTGCCCATGCCTCCAATCTGCAGGAATTTGAAAAAGAATTACGAAAAATTCCCACCGAATCCATCCGTTACCATGCCCGGCATAATCATTTCTCCAACTGGGTCATGGCCCGTGCGGAAGTGGCCCTGGCCACCCGTCTTCATCGTGATCATATTGGCAATATTGAAGATTGCACTGATATGCGGGATGATATTGTTTTTAAGGTACACTCCCTTAGGAAACTGCGACAACAGGGTGTTGTGGTACGATTCTCCCGTGAGTTTTATGATCCTGAGATAATGGAGTTTGTAAAGATCGGAGAAGGTTCGATGGGGGGCAAGGCCCGTGGACTTGCTTTTATGTGGATGCAACTTCAGCAGGCACGGGGGACATATACAAGTCTTGCTGAAAACAATGTGAGCCTGCCGAAAACTTGCGTGATTACAGCAGATGGTTTTAATGATTTTATTCGGGAAAATAACTTCCTTTTTATTGAAGAGGATGACGACGCGATAACCCGACGCTTTCTGGCAGCAGAGCTTCCAGAGTGGTTGAAAAAAGATGTCCAGGCCTTTTTGGAAAAAGTTCATTTCCCTCTTTCTGTTCGTTCCTCAAGTCTTTTGGAAGATGCACAGTTTAAACCGTATGCCGGGCTCTATTCCACATTCTTTCTTCCTAATAATCATCCCAGCTTGACCCTTCGTTGTGAAAATCTGGAAAGTGCAATCAAGCTTGTGTACGCCTCTACCTGGTTTGAAAATCCTCGAGCCTTTTCCAAGGTCACTGAGCAGGGTCGTGAAGACTCTATGGCGGTTATTGTTCAGCAGGTGGTGGGAGAAGAGTATGGAGACTATTGGTATCCGCATATCGCTGGAGTTGCCCAGTCACATAACTTTTATCCCCTGGGGAAAATGAAGGCGGAAGAGGGGATTTGTCATATTGCCATGGGTATTGGCAAGACGGTGGTTGAAGGGGAAAAATCACTCCGTTTTTCTCCTGCCCAGCCGAAACGGATGGTCCAGTTTTCCACAGTTGATGATATGCTTGAGAACTGTCAGCGGCAATTTTATGCCATCGATATGAGTCGTTCGCTGTCAGTGAACAGCAAAGAATCGAATCTGGTGAAGCGTGAAGTGCAGGATGCAGAGAATGAAAATCCTGTGCAGATGCTTGCCTCCACATATATTGCGGCAGAAGATCGTATTCGTGATATGGCTATGCCAGGAGTAAAGGTACTCACCTTTGCCAAGATTTTGAAACATCAACTCTATCCATTACCTGCAATACTTACCGATCTGCTTCACCTCGGAAAAAAGGGAATGGGCTGTGAAATAGAGATTGAATTTGCGGTGCGCATTGATGAGAAGATCAATAAAAGTGAATTCTTCTTTCTGCAGATGCGTCCCATGGTCAGTGGCGGGGAACAGATTGATGTCTCTATCTGTTCCTTTGATATTGATGATGCGTTCTGTTTTTCCACCTCCTGTCTTGGGCATGGTCGGTTTGAGAATATGGCCGATATTATTGTGGTCAAAGCCGAGAGTTTTGATCCGGGAAAAACGCAGGAGATTGCCGATGAAATCAGTGGGCTCAATGGCAGACTTCAGGCCGAAAAACAGCCCTATCTTCTGATTGGTCCCGGGCGTTGGGGCTCTGCTGATCCATGGCTGGGAATACCCGTGCAGTGGCGAGATATCTCTGGTGTCGGTGCTATTATAGAATTGCAGAATAAAGTTTTACATGCGGATCCCTCGCAGGGGTCACATTTTTTCCAAAATATTACCTCTCTTGGTATTCCCTACCTTACGGTTACAGAAGATCCTGATGGCAGTTCGGGACAGTGTGGCAGTAAAAAACGAAAGGATTGTCTGGATTGGCAATGGCTGATGGCCCAGGAGATGGTGGAGGAAGGAAAGTTTGTCCGTCATATTCGTCTTGCAGAGCCCTTTGTTATGAAATGTAACGGGAAAGAGGAAGAGGCAGTACTGTTTTTGAAAAGCAGCAGGGCAGTTGCCGGGCAGATTTGTCCTGACAAGAGATAGGTATTAGGTTTTGGGTGTAGGGTTTGAGGAAATTGAGGCTAAGGTAATTATTTGAGATAAAAGGTTGGAGGGAACAGTATGGATGAGATAATTAGTGCTATTCGAAATAAGGATCCGGAGCAGAGGGAGTTCCATCAGGCAGTTGAGGAGGTTATTGAGACTGTAAAACCGGTATTAGACAAGAACCCGGAATATCGGCAGCAGGCCGTGCTTGCCCGAATTACTGAGCCGGAACGAGTTATTATGTTTCGGGTTCCCTGGATGGATGATGATGCTCAAGTCCATGTGAATCGTGGTTTCCGGGTGGAGATGAATTCTGCCATTGGCCCGTATAAAGGGGGCTTGCGTTTTCATCCTTCTGTAAATCTGGGGATTATTAAGTTTCTGGCTTTTGAACAGGTGTTTAAGAATTCTCTCACTACCCTTGCCATGGGTGGTGGTAAAGGTGGATCCGATTTCAATCCCAAAGGGAAATCGGATGGTGAAGTGATGCGTTTCTGCCAGTCGTTTATGGCTGAACTCTCCCGCCATATCGGACCAAACACCGATGTTCCGGCTGGCGATATTGGCGTTGGGGCAAGGGAGATTGGCTATCTGTTTGGCATGTATAAGAAGTTGAAAAATGAGTTTACGGGCGTCCTTACAGGGAAAAGTCTGGATTGGGGAGGGAGTCTGATCCGTCCTGAGGCAACCGGTTATGGTACTGTGTATTTTGCAGCCGAAATGCTTGCCACCAAAAGCGATACCCTGGAGGGAAAGACCTGTCTGGTCTCAGGATCTGGAAATGTGGCTCAATACACCACAGAGAAGGTTGTTGAATTGGGCGGTAAGGTCATAACACTTTCTGATTCTTCCGGTTATATCTATGACGAAGAGGGTATTGATCAGGAAAAACTGGCCTTTGTCCAGAATCTTAAAAATATTCGCCGAGGACGTATGGCCGAATATGTGGAAACCTATCCGAATGCAGTCTATACCCCGCTAGATTCCACACTTGACCACAATCCACTGTGGGATCATAAGGCCGATTGTGCATTTCCAAGTGCCACCCAGAACGAGATCAACGAAAGGGATGGCGAAAACCTGATAAAGAACGGTGTAAACCTTATCAGTGAAGGGGCCAATATGCCGTCGGTACCTGCAGCAGTTGAACTCTTTCTTGAGCATAAACTCCTCTATGCCCCTGGAAAGGCGGCAAATGCCGGTGGTGTTGCAGTATCCGGTCTTGAGATGGCTCAAAACTCCATGCGCCTGTCCTGGCCACGCGAAGAGGTTGATGGGCGCTTGAAAGATATTATGAAGGCCATTCACAGAACATGCAGGGATGCCGGTGACCAGTATGGCGTGCCTGGAAACTATGTGGCAGGTGCCAATATTGCCGGCTTTGTAAAGGTCGTCAATGCCATGCTTGATCAGGGGCTGGTGTAATAAAGAGTGGTTTTTCAAAGACGCTATGAAAGCGGTGATACTCCCTGGGAGATTCATCGGGCGGATTCTAATCTTGTCAATCTGGTCAGGGATGCTCACATAACTCCCTGTGATGCGCTGGATATTGGTTGTGGCACGGGAAACAACGGTATCTGGCTGCAGGAGCAGGGATTTACTGTGATCGGTATTGACAGTAATGCGATCGCAATTGAGCAGGCACGCCGTAAGGCAGGTGATGCAGT
>JAOZKX010000202.1:3845-4810 GCA_029935135.1 Desulfocapsa sp. | reverse complement strand
CATGGGGCTTCCTGGAATTTCCTGATATGGGGCGCCTTTCATGGTTTCTTTCTCTCTCTCGATAAGATCGGAACACAGATGCGGCTCAGGCCCTGGCCGACGCTGATTGCGGTGCCGACCACATTTGTCCTGATCATGGTGGGCTGGGTTTTCTTCAGGGCGGAGACCCTTCCTCAAGCTCTTCTGTTCCTTGGGGCTCTGATCGGCCAGTCGGGATCCACCTCTCTGCGAGCGATACCTGTTTTTATAGATAGCTACTATTGGTCCGTTCTGGCCATGGCCATCTTCTTTTCTTTTATTCCCCTCATCCTTCCATCTGACCTCTACCAGAGACTGGAAGCTATGGACCAAAAAGCATGGTGGCAGACAGGAGCTCAATTCTCCTGTTCTATCCTTCTCTTTTTTCTCTCGGCATGCTCGCTTGCTTCAGGCAGCTTTAACCCGTTCATCTATTTTAGATTTTAGGGACTGATATGTTCGTACGCATCTGCTGCCTGCTCTTCGTTCTGGTTCTCTTTCTCCCGACTATACAGGATAGTCTTAATTTCCTGCCGAGCACCTATCTGGTTGGAGTGGAGGGTGACCCTCCCCGAGCTAAATGGTCCACGGAAAGCTGGCTGGATGGTTCTTTTCAGAAGCAATACACGAAACGGAGGGACAGTCGTCTTGGCCTGCGCAGTTATTTTGTAAAGACATATAATCAGATCCATTACTCACTGTTTAGTCGGGTTGTCAGCCGTTCTGGCACCAATGTTGTGATTGGCAAGGAAAAGTGGCTTTACGAAAAGGTATATGTGGAAAAGCTGAATAAGGTGGCCTGGGATGATGGTTCCCTGATCAAAGAACGGGCACAGAAACTGCGTATTCTGCAGGATCAATTGGAAGCCCTGGGTATTGCCTTCGTTTTTGTTGTGGCTCCCAGTAAGGCAGAAGTCTATCCCGAATATATACCGAACAAGCTTAAG
>JAOZKX010000202.1:2472-3835 GCA_029935135.1 Desulfocapsa sp. | reverse complement strand
AGAAAGAAGCACTGGCCCCTGGAACCGCCACTGATTACAGTCAGGCAATAGAGGCTCTGCAGAAGAACGGGGTACATTTTCTGGACGGTCCCGCTCTTTTTTTAGAGGAAAAAGAGGAAAAGGGCTATCAGCTCTTCGGGTCAAGTGGGGTGCATTGGAACAGGTATGGTGCTTACCTGGCCTGGAGAGATTTGGCTCCGTTGGTGAATGAGCGGATCAATGTTCCGTTACAGATTCCACCTCTGCTTCGTGTGGAATCCCGCCCTTCTGAGCTTGTTGAAGCAGATTTAGGTGGTCTTCTGAATATCTGGGATAGTGCTTTCGGCGCTCCCGTAACCGACTACCCCCTCTTCGTTGATGTGCTGGAAAAAAGAGAAAAACCATCCATTTTGATTGTTGGTGACAGTTTTCTCTTTACCCTTATTGGCACGGTGGAAACGGCTGCATTATCTACTGATGTCGATGCCTGGTACTATTTTAAACGTCACTTCAAATATCCAACTGAGGGTGATCGTATCAATAGTAAAACACCCATCGAAACGGTTATGGACCGAAAGGCCATCGACTGGCAAAATCAGCTGCTTAACAAGGATCTGGTTGTGCTAGTTGCCACTGAATATTGGCTGCCGGTGCTGGGTTTTGGTTTTGTGGAAGAGACTTCGGCCGCAATTGAGCGGCTCAGTAATGGAGAAAAGCCGTAATTTATGCTTTCACACAGTGCGTATTTTCCTGGTGATTCTATTGTCCTCCCGTGGATGGTGCTACACTGAGGTATTGCTTTTTTGTTAGTAAAAACCTTATAATGAATAGGAACTATTTCTTTTCATGGTGTTCTAGCTTATGGCATCTGCATTGAAATTATGGGTGGAAGTAGGTTGCGGTTGAGCGAATCTTTCACCTATTGTTGGGTTTTGCTCGTATCTATAATTGATAACACCATTTTAACTACCAGCTGAGAAATAGCGAAACCCAACATAGTTGTTGTGTATGCGCTCGTCATCAGATAAGCGAGGCACGAGACTTCGACCTACCCGTTGGTAGCACAGTATCAATTCATCTGCTAAGATCTATAGGATTGCATGAAAGAACAAAAACGCGTCAGAACAAGGACTAATTATTTAGCACATGTCCTGGTGAGTTCGAAGACAGGGAAAACGAGTAAGGGCATCATTCGAGATATAGCCACCGATTCCATTTATCTGTATATCGATCCGATTTTTGAACTGGACGAACCGGTAAATGTTGAGATTATTCTCCTTGGTTCAGGCAGTCAGTTGACAATCAAGATGCTGGCCAGAGTGGTTCGAAAAGACCAGGATGGGGTGGCAATGTGTTTTCTTGACAGGCTTGAATGGTGGCCTAT
>JAOZKX010000202.1:0-2372 GCA_029935135.1 Desulfocapsa sp. | reverse complement strand
TCTGCTGCCTTTCAGGGTGATCTCTCGGTAATAACCATTGAAAATCTTATGCAGCTTGTGAGTCATGCCGCTCTTTCAGGTGAATTGCAACTTGTAACTTCTGTCAATTCTGCCGTGTTTTTTGTTCATAAAGGCACCTTGGTCTATGGCTATCTGAAAGACAATCCCCTGCGTATTGGGCAAAGATTGATAAAAGAGAATTATATTACCAAAAAAAATCTTCAGGAATGTCTTTCACAGTACAGAGGGGAGTCTCCTCGGCCCAGAATTGGACAAATACTCGTTGAAAAAGGATATCTTCTGCAGGATGATCTGGAAAGAGCCATTAAAAAACAGATTAAGGATATTTTCTTCGAGGTTCTTTCCTGGAAAGAGGGGGATTTTACCTTTTCAATTAAAAGGATTCCCAGTGGGGAATGTATTTACCTTGAGGAAAGAATCGATCATTTGATCCTTGAGGGGATCATTTATCTTGATAATACAGCCTGAGAGTGAACCGCATTTGTTTGTTTCTTAATTGGCAAAGTATTCTGAAAGAATCTATACGGTATCTAAGTGGACAGCATCGAGAGAGAAAATGTCAGAAAGAACAAGCAGCAATGATAAAAAAGTAATCTTCGATGTTGGGGTCCACCAGGGAGAAGATACAGACTACTATCTGAAAAAAGGCTTTTCAGTTGTTGGTTTTGAGGCCAATCCAGCCCTTATTCAACATTGTAAGGAAAAATTTGCCAAAGAAATTACAAGTGGCCGATTTGTTTTGATTGAAGGGGCAATAGTTGATTGTAAGGCTGGCGAATCCCCTCGGGAGACCATTCCATTTTATAGAAATATGGATGACACCGTATGGGGGACGGTCTGCGACAACTGGGCCGAAAGAAATGAAAAACTTGGCACCCGCAATGAGATTATAGAAGTTCCGACCATTAACTTTTCAGATTGTCTGCAGGAATATGGAATCCCGTATTACATGAAGGTTGATATTGAAGGAATGGACCGGGTTTGTCTCGAAGCCCTGCTGGAGTTTGCAAAGAAACCCAGTTATCTCTCCATAGAATCTGAAAAAGTCTCCCATGAAAAACTGATCGAAGAGTTTCATCTCTTGGAACAATTAGGGTACAACGCTTTCAAGGCTGTCCAGCAAAGCGGGATTTCAAAACAGAAAGAGCCTGATCCTGTTATGGAGGGATGTCAAACTGCATACCCGTTTACAGAAGGATCAAGCGGTCTTTTTGGTAGAGATCTGCCGGGAAGCTGGAAAAATAGTGAAGAAATACGAAGTGCATATAAAAAAATATTCTTTCTCTATGAATACTTTGGTGATTTTGGCAAGTGGCGCAGAAAATTTTATGGAAGGGTCATTAGAGAAGTGATGTCAACCATCCTCCGTAAACCCATCCCAGGCTGGTATGATACTCACGCCAGACACGAGTCGGTGAATCCACTGTAAAACACTCTTGAGGCGGGATCGGTTGTGCAGGTGTGTTCTGCTCTACTGTTATGCCGGGGAATTTTTTGTATGTAGCTCTTTTCTCCACTGAAGGATCAGCCAATGCTGGACAATATTTTTCCCTTTATTCTTTTTGTTATCGCCATGACCGGTACACCTGGGCCGGGCAATCTCACCATGATGGCCATTGGTCAGACCAGTGGTTTTTCCAGTTCCATTCCATTTCTTATGGGAACGGCAGTCGGCTGCGTTCTGCTCGACTCTCTGGTTGCCTGCGGGCTGGGTGAGGTGATTATTGCATCACCTGTCATCGCCACCTTCCTGCGCGTTGGAGGGTTTCTCTACATACTGTATCTGGCTGGAAAGATCCTTCTTCTGCAGCTGACATCGAAAAAGGTGGATAAACGGTTTTCCTTTTTTGAGGGGTTCCTGATCCATCCATTAAGCCCAAAGAGCTGGGCAATGGCCATTGTCGCCTTTAGTCAGTTTATGAACCCCGAGCAGGCCCTTGCTCCCCAGATTGTGGTTTTTGTGACGACCTTTCTTGTTGGCCTGCTGGTGTTTCACAGTTCCTGGTGTGCTGCCGGAGCCCTTATTCCCCGTCTGGTGAGTTCCGGGCGGATACTGTTTTGTATCAACTGCGTAATGGTAGTGCTTATGGTTGGTGCCACAGGATATGCCATGTTGGCATAGGAGCGAAAGGAACACTGACACCGGGTGGCTCATTCAACTGTTCCCCTTTTAAAAATACGATGGAGAGGTGACTCACTGAGCCTGTGTATTTGTGAAGAATTTGATAATGTGGATCGCGGGCGTTTGTGGTATGTACAGTGTCAGGTAGAAAATATATTATAAAGAGAAGGGGACAAATGATGAGTGCAGTGAACGGAATTATAAAACGCCTGTTGAACACTATTCTGCG
>JAOZKX010000201.1 GCA_029935135.1 Desulfocapsa sp. | reverse complement strand
TATTTTTATAATTTTAATTTAATCTTCTAATTCTTTAATAATTTTATTAAATTTAGATTTTAAAGGTGGAATTTCACTTTTAATTACTTCCCATACAATTTCAATATCAACATTATGGTATTCATGAATGAGTTTATCTCTCATACCCGCCATATATTTCCAAGGGATATCGGGATTTTCCTCTCTTATCTTATTAGGAATTTTTTTTACAGCTTCACCCATTGCCCCTAGATGGACGGGAATATGCGGGGCGTTTGCTATAAGAGCACCGTCAGCAGCAAAAATGGCGCAGGAAAAGTCCAGTCGTTCTTTGATGTTTGTTGAAATAGCAGTCTTTTGTAAGGTGCGGCCCATCTGTTCGGCCACGGACATAAAGAGATTGCTGAAAATAGAGAGTTGTATAGGATCAACATCTATCGAAATATGTCTGTTTTTTGTATTCCCCAGTTGCATGATAATATCACCGTACCTGCTACGGTGGGCAGAGGTGTCGGGTTCTACAATAATGGTGGAACTGTCCTGTATGATAATAGCAGGCCCTGTGAAGAGTTTGTTTATGGGAATGTCTTCAATCTTGTAGAGGGGTGTCTGTATCCAGCCTTCCTGAAAATAGCAGCTAACCAGGGCTTCTGGCTGTAAGCTGTTATTGGCCAAAGAAATTTCTGTTCTTTGGCTGGCTGTTTCACTTCCACTGAGTCTTACCCGAATAGCATTGACCAGGATCGCTCTGTTACTGAGCAGAAATCCATACTCCTGCAAATACCTTTCTTTAAATGTCTTTATTGGATCACATTGTTTAGAAAGCTGTATCATTATAGCGGTATCGGTACCCTGGAAACGAAGGTTGAGGTAATGTTTTGCTGTTACTGCTGATGGATGGCTGGATTGAGTGTCGAATTGTTTCTGCGCAGATTTTTCAAGTTTCAGCAGCCGATCCTGCAAGGAAGTGAGTGAGTCGTTATCCAATATTTCACTTGCCGCTTCCTGTTGATCAACCACAATCTCAGCAAGAGACATCCCGATGGCAGAGAGAATTCCGGCGTGGCGATGAATAAAAACCGTATTAATTCCAAGTTTTGCAGCGATGGCGCCGCCATGTTGACCGCCCGCACCACCAAAACTGGAGAGAACATGCTCCTTGATGTCAAATCCACGCATTACCGAGAGTTCCATAATGGGACGGATCATGGTTTCATTGGCAACATCAAGAAATCCAAGGGCCACCTCTTCTGCAGTTTTCTTTTGTAGGCCGCGTTTTTCAGCATCTGCATTAATGCGTTCAGTGAGTTTGTGAAATGCAATAATGGTCTCTTTGCTGTCCAGTGGCTGATTTTCATTTTCGCCAAAGATCTGGGGGAAAAAATCGGGCTGCAGGCGTCCAAGAAAGAGATTGGCATCGGTTATGGTGAGAAAACCTTTTTTTCGATAACAGAGAGGGCCTGGATGGGCACCTGCTGATTCTGGTCCCACATGCAGCATTTCATTGCGGTAAAAGAGACGGGAGCCACCACCTGCGGCAACAGTTTTGATCTGCATCTGAGGGGCCTGGATTCGGACACCTGCGGTCTGTGTCTCCTGCACCAGTTCATATTCGCCATTATAGCGTGAAACATCTGTGGATGTGCCACCCATATCAAAGCCAATTACAGCCCTGCCATCAGTTTCAGCGTATGTGCTGAGTCCACAGCCAACCACACCACCTGCAGGTCCGGAGAGAATAGCATTTGCCCCCTTAAAGTTATCTGCTGCAGTGAGACCGCCATCTGATTGCATAAAGAGGAGAGGGCAGCTCTGTAATTTTCCTGCAAATCCTGATTGAAAGGAGTGTAGATAGTTTTTGATATGGGGGGTTAGATAGGCATCAACAAGGCTAGTGTCACCACGGGCGACGATCTTTACCTGCGGCATAACCTGGTGCGAGAGGGAAATCTGATCGAACCCCACTTCTTTTGCAATCAAACCGATGATGACTTCATGTTCATACACTGAATAGGCGTGCATACAGACGACAGCAAGACTCCGAATCCCGGAAGCAAAGATTTGTTGCAGGTCTTGTTTTATGGTTGCAGGATCTGGTCTATGTTCAATAACGAATGTTTCACCACTGGTACCCTTAATTGTGGCCAGTCGTGCTGTCTCTTCTTCTGGCTGGAGGGGGCGAATGCGTTCATCGATTTCAAGAATGGTTGTATAGAGAAGATCGGGTTTGACAATTTGTAAATCAAAAAGATCTGGTCTGGTCTGGTCCCCAATCGCCAGGAGATCGCCAAAGCCTCTGCTGATAACAAGGGCAGTGTCTGCTCCTTTTCGTTCAAGCAGGGCATTGGTGGCAATCGTTGTCCCCATTCGTATCCATTCAATTCCTTTTGCTAAAAGAGGTGAAGAGGAAGAAATGCGGTTTTTGTACACCTTTTCCAGGATGCGTCTGATACCTTCTCTGGGGGCATCTGGATAATTGTCAGGGTCTTCGGAGAGAAGTTTTTCGGTGTATATCAGGCCAGTCCTGTTCTCTTCTGCATATACATCGGTGAAAGTTCCGCCCCGATCAATGGAAAAACGGAGTCCGGCGTTTTCCTCCATATCAGGGATCTACTTTTTTATAGATAGTAAGGGCTTCCTGATAGACCTGGGAGCGGGAAAGGGCCAGGTCAGAGGAAAGTTTGCGGCTGACATCTTTTAATGACATGGAGGTGTTGTCACGATACCAGCAGAGAAGCTCAGAGAGGTTTTCACCCTCGGCCTTTTCCTGAGTGCCTGGTGATACAATTAAAACAAATTCACCTTTGGTGGGAGAGGTTTTCGTGCGTTCCAGAAGGAAGCTGATTGTCCCTGCCTGCAGGTCTTCGTAAGATTTGGTAAGCTCTCGTCCCCAAAAGGCCTGGCGATCACCCATAATGTTTAGAATATCAGTGAGCAAGGCCTGAATACGTCTGGGTGATTCGTAAAAGATAAGGCGAGAGGGCTGGCTGCTGAGTTCTGTTAACAGACTTCTTCTCTGGGACTTCTTGGCAGGAAGGAAGCCAAGAAAAAGAAATGAACTCTCTGTCATTCCTGCAACTGAAAGGGCAGTGCTGATAGCAGAGGGCCCGGGCAGGGGGACGATGGAGATGTGGGCCTCCCTTGCCTCCCGAACAAGTACGGCACCGGGGTCAGAAATTCCGGGAGTTCCGGCATCACTGACAAGGGCAATGGATTCGCCCTCTAACAGACGCTTAACAAGTTGCTTGGAGCGCTCCACCTCTTTTTCACGATAATAACTGATAAGGGGTGTCTGAATTGCATAGTGAGTGAGCAGTTTGCGGGTGTGTCTGGTGTCTTCTGCTGCAATCAAGTCGACTTCTTTTAGAATCCTCAGGCAGCGCAGGGTGATATCTTCAAGATTCCCAATTGGTGTTGCTGCAACATACAGAACACCGATTTCCCTTTTTTTATCGTTCACCATTATATCGCTCAATCTTTTTTCTTTTTCCCGGGGAGGACGAGATTAAGAAGAACACCAAGGAGTCCTGCAAGGCCGATCCCTTTGACTGAAAAGGCACCTGCAGAAAAGCTCATACCACCGATTCCCATAACGAGAATCAGGGAAACAATGATCATATTTCTTGATTCTGTGAGGTCTTCTTTGCTGCGAACAAGTGTATTTAAACCAACGACAGTAATGGTACCAAAGAGAAGAAGCATGATTCCGCCCATAACAGGAGATGGAATGGTCTGCAGCAATGCTCCGACCTTACCTACAAAGGCAAGGGCAATGGCAACGAGAGCAGCCCAGGTCATGACGGCAGGGTTGAATACCTTGGTAAGGGTAACTGCACCGGTTACTTCAGAATAGGTGGTGTTTGGAGGCCCACCTAACATGGAGGCAAGGCTGGTTGCAAGACCGTCTCCCAGCATGGTTCGATGAATGCCAGGGTCTTTTATATAGTCTTTATTGGCAACAGAACCAATGGCCAGGATATCGCCAAAATGTTCAATGGCAGGGGCTATGGCAATGGGAACGATATAGAGGATTGCTTCAAAATTCCACTCTGGAAATGTAAAAGAGGGGATGGCAAACCATGCTGCATCAGCAACAGGCTGCATATTGATAAGACCAAAGGGGATGGATATTAAATAGCCGGCAGCAATACCGCAAAGAATGGGAATAAGCTTTAAGACACCACGGCCCAGCAGCGAGACCAGGAGGGTGACGCCAAGGGAAGTGAGAGATACTATAAGGGCTGTGGATCTGGGAACGAGTTCAAACGAACCGTCTCCTGTCATACCGGTAGCCATAAATACGGCAACGGGAGCAAGGACAAGTCCGATGACCATGATAACAGGCCCAGTGACAACAGGCGGTAATATATTGTGGAGAATCTCACTTCCCTGATAGTAGATAAGGATACTGAGGAGAACATAGAACAGGCCGGCGGCCATAAGACCGCACATGGTACCAGCGATACCCCATGTCTGTACGCCGTAAATAATTGGTGCGATAAAGGCAAAAGAAGAGGCCAGAAAGATTGGTACCTTCCCTTTGGTGACAATCTGAAACAGGAGGGTTCCGGCGCCTGCCGTAAAGAGAGCAACATTGGGGTTGAGCCCGGTGAGGAGAGGAACCAGAACAAGTGCCCCCAGGGCAACAAAGAGCATCTGGGCGCCAAGAATAATATCTCTGGCCCTTAATTTATAGTCAGTTTCATACAGTTGCTTATCCATGATCTTTCCTTTTATTTTGTGCCAAAAATTTTATCACCTGCATCACCAAGACCAGGAAGAATATAACCGTTATCATTTAAATGGTCATCAAGTGCAGCGGTGTAAATATCGACATCGGGATGTTTGTCTGTGATTCTTTTTACA
>JAOZKX010000200.1 GCA_029935135.1 Desulfocapsa sp. | reverse complement strand
AAGAGAGGAAAACAACCAATAAAGCTTGCACTCTCCCTCCACCTTTGGTAATTACTTCTTCTCCTCACAAAGAGTTCACTCAGCATGAGTCTACCACAGGAGGAGATGGTATCTTCACTGATTCCATTTCCTCCTGTTTTACATATAGTTTTGTTTTCTGCCTGTTTTCCTGTAAAGGAAAACAGGCTTTTTTGTATCCTCCACCAGACAAGCACCATGCTTACTCATAGTTTTATTCATTTACCTGGAATTGGCCTGAAAACAGAACAAAATCTCTGGCAGGCAGGAATCCATAACTGGCAGCAATGGCAGGAGAATCAGCCGGTCAAAACGCCCAACAGTTCCCCCCAACAACTGACACTTCTCCTCCAGGACTCATTGACAGAACTTGAAAATGGACCGGAATTCTTCGCCAGACGACTCCCTGCCAATGAACAGTGGCGACTTTTCTCTCACTTTCGTAAGGACACTGCTTATCTTGATATAGAAACGACAGGACTTGGGCAGCAGGCAGAAATCACAACCATTGCCCTCTATGATGGAGAGAATGTGCACTGCTATGTGAACGGACAGAATCTGGATGATTTTGTAAAAGACATCTGGAATTATCAAGTGCTGGTCACTTACAACGGAAAAAGCTTTGATATTCCGATGATTGAGCGTTGGTTTAAGATCAAGCTCACCCACGCCCACATCGACCTGCGTTATATTCTTGCCAAACTGGGATTTACTGGAGGACTCAAGGGCTGTGAGAAACAACTGGGGATAGACCGAGGCACACTTGACGGCGTAAACGGCTACTTTGCCGTCCTGCTCTGGCAGGAACACACAAACAACAATAATCCAAAAGCACTGGAAACACTGCTCGCCTATAATATCCACGACACTGTGAATCTTGAGCGACTGTTAATAGAAGCGTACAATCGAAATACATCCCTCACCCCATTTGCAGAAGGACTCCGTATTTCTCTACCAGTTACACCGGACATTCCCTATCATCCCGATGAGCACCTTGTGCAGCGCTTAAAAAAGAAACTGCAGTACTGACAAATTTTCAGACGATAATCTCTGTTCCTTCTGTGGCAAAAAACACTTCCGTATCCCCGTATTTCCCCGGTTCACAATAATCCTTTGCCAGCTCATCGATCTGTGCATCAGTACGATCCGGATCATGATGAAAAAGTGCCAGTTTTTTCACTCCTGCCCGATTGGCAGCTTTAACGGCATGCTCAAAAGTGGAGTGTCCCCAGTTAATTTTGGTCTTATACTCTTCTTCAGTATACTGGGAATCATGAACAAGCAGATCTGCTCCCCTGAAAAAATCTTCGACCGCCTGATTCTGTTCCTCTGCGACCGCCTCACCCTCAATGGCCATTGCCTCATCATATTCGGGGTGATCAGGATCGGTTATAAAGAGGTTGCGGTAAGGCTCATGATCATAGCAGGTACAAAAGACTTTACCATTGTGTTCAAAACGATACCCAAGGGCGGTAATGGGATGATTGGTAAACTTAGTGGTGAGCAACAACCCACCACCCAAATCACGAGCAGGCTCTTCCCGTATTCGTTTATATTCAATATCTGATGCCAGTTCTCCCACACTAATGGGGAAATAACGATACTTCATTTGTCCACCAACCACATCCTTCAAAGGATCATCCTCAAAGGAAACCGGCCCGTACACATTGAGTTTTGTCCCCGGAATATAGATTGGGACAAAATAAGGAAAGCCCATAATATGATCCCAATGGGTATGGGAGAGATACAGGGCCAGTTCCAGAGGTCCGTTGGGAAGATCATGCTTCAGCAAAGAATTACCAAGTTCACGTATACCGGAACCGGCATCGATAATAACGATCTCTTTTCTACCCTCAACACGCATCTCCACGCAGGCACCATTTCCACCATACTTCATGGTATGAGGTCCGGGACAGGGGATAGAGCCGCGAACTCCCCAGAATTTAACCTTCATCATAATATACTTCTCAATTAATGTGAGTTGCCAGAACCATCGCCATCAATCTATGCCTGGAGAAAAACCTGGGCCTTTTGAATTTCATCTTCTACACTTTCTGCAATCTCACTGAACATTGTCCAATTCAATCCGGTAATCTCCAGCAACCTGTCAGCACCATCCTCCGGCGGAAAGGGATCTCCGGCATAGCCAATATCCAGGATATTGGCGTACATATTGGCAAGCCCGATATACGCTGCGCGCACCCGGTGTTCCTCAGGGGCAGACTCAACATCGTGATGAAAACAGATGGCGCAAGTCATTGCTTCATTGAGTTTCCATTTTTCAGCAATCATTCGTCCAACCTGCTGATGATCCACTCCCAACATCTCACGCTCCACCTCAATAAGGGATCGTTGTTCTTTTTTGACACAGTGAAGAATATCAATATACTCATCGCCAAAAGGGATCTTCCCGAGATCATGCAGCAAACCGGCAATGAAATACTCTTCACATTCTATCACAGGGACATCATTGGCTTTGGCAAGCAGTTTGGCACAAACTCCCACACCAATGGAGTGCGCCCAGAATTTTGAGGTGGGTAAGGCCTTTGACTTCTTTGCACCCGATACCGATCGAATAATGGCAGTACTCAGTGCCATATTCTTCACCGTATTCATCCCCAACATGGTAATGGCACGGGTGAGGGAAGTCACCTTATTCATCAGGGAATAGTAGGCAGAATTAATCAACTTCAAGACCTGACCAGTGAGCACCGGGTCAAGAGAAATAACCTTATTCAACTCATTAGGTGAGGCATCAATACGGCTGCAAATCTCCATGACCTTTCCAACTGTAGTGGAAAGACTGGGCATCCGTTTGATAAACCGTTCGATTTTCTTCTGCTGGGCCGCCTTATCTTCTACCATCCTGTCTCACGATAAAATACTTTGTTTTTCAACATGTTACACAAAACAACACAATTTTCTGCTTTCATTGTATAGTAAGCTGAAGAGGAGGTCAAGCAAAGAGAAAGAGGAAACAAAGACTTCCATAATGCTCATCGTTGCTGACAAAGAAAATGATATGGTAGCTAATGATCTGGTTCGATTTACCCGAACACGCTGTTTTTTAGGTGAAGAAAAATTCACAGCTCTCCAGCAGGCAATGGTCACCATTGTCGGCCTTGGAGCCGTGGGCGGCTATGCTGCTGAAGGGCTTGCCAGAGCTGGAGTGGGGAAATTACGCCTGGTTGACTTTGACACGATTCAACCCTCAAATATCAACCGGCAGATTCTGGCACTGACAAGCAGTATTGGCCAGGCCAAAGTTGATGTTGCCAGGGCAAGAATTCAAGAGATCAACCCCGACTGTCAGGTGGAGGCCCTGCAGCATTTTGCAGCAGAAGAAACGCTTGACGAGATCCTCCACCCTGCACCCGATATCCTTATTGATGCCATCGACTCCTTAAACCCAAAAATACAACTCCTGGTGGGTGCCCGCAAACGCAACATTCCCACTTTTTCATCCATGGGAGCAGCACTGCGCACCGATCCATCCAAAATCAAAACCGGGGACATTATGACTTCCAACCATTGTCCTCTTGCCAAGCATGTGCGTAATCGCCTGCGCAGACAGGGGATTGAAGGTGGGATCGACTGTATCTATTCCACCGAGCGGGTAGAGTTTAACTATGAAGGCCCCGAGCAGACAGATACACCGACATCACCCTATGAAAAAAGAGGGCGGAAACGAAATGTCCTGGGCTCTCTGCCTACAATAACAGGGATTTTTGGCTTGATTATTGCGAATGAAGTTATCCTTCGTCTGACAAGGGATAAATAGTGATCAACACTCATGCTTCACCAGAAAGTCATGGACCATCTCTTCCATAATATCGAGCTGCTTACGCCCTGTCTCATGGATAATGATCCAGGAACAACGCTGGTAGGCACGATACAGATCTGCCGGGATTTTCAGCTTTAATTCCAGCAATTCTTCTGCCCTCTCCTTTTTCCTCTCCCTATTCATGCCAGGAGTCCCTGGGCATGAAAGGCAACAACTTCCCTGTAACTCATTCCTGAGCCGCCAAAGATATCCAGGGCACTACCAACTGTAGCATGCAGACGATTCTCACCCAGATCGCGAATCAATTCCATATCCGACATATCTTTCACCCCACCTGCATAGGTGGTGGGAAGAGGACTCCACCGGGCAAGCTTTTGCACCAGTTCTCTCTCTATCCCCTGACACTGTCCCTCAACATCTGCCGCATGAATAAGAAATTCATCACAGAGCAAGGAAAACTGTTCTAATATTTCCGGGCAGATAACAACATCGGTAAAATTCTGCCAGCGGTCGGTTACGATGTAATAATCATCATTTTTTCTGCGACAACTGAGATCAAGCACCAGATGTTTCCTGCCGACAGCCTGTACCAGTCTCTGCAGACGCTCATGATTCACCTGGCCATTAGAAAATACATAGGAGGTGACAATGACATGCGAGGCCCCCTTATCCAGCCATTCCTTGCCATTATCTGCCGTAATGCCACCGCCTATCTGCATCCCACCAGGCCATGCCGCCAATGCTTCTGCTGCTGCTGCATCATTCCCCGGCCCAAGTTTTATAATGTGGCCTCCGGTCAGGTTATCTTTGCGATAGAGATCGGCAAACCAGGAGGAAGGCTGATCGGCGGTAAAGTTGGTGGTAAGGTCTTCATTGTCACCATCTTTTAATGTGGAACCGACAATCTGTTTTACTTTTCCATTGTGGAGATCTATACAGGGTCGAAATTGCATGATTAACTAGGTGTTGGGTTTTGGGTTTAAGGTATTGGGTGTGCGCTTAAAACAGAGAAGGCGGATGCTTCCCTGTGGGAAACGCCCGCCTTTATA
>JAOZKX010000199.1 GCA_029935135.1 Desulfocapsa sp. | reverse complement strand
ACTTTTCTGGTTGCCAATAGGTGGAATCCGACAAAAAGGCCAGGCCATATGGTAAGAACCATTGGCACCATGGCGAGGAATTCTTTTACCCCGTTAATGATTGGTTCTTTAGGAAGATGGGTGTCAAAACCGACTTTGTCAAATGGTTCGCTGGAAAGATACATCCATGCGGTTCCCCCTACTTCATGCTCGCCATAGATATGTTCAACATATTTACCAGGTGTTTCGCGTATGCGCTGGCGACCCATATCGATCAAGTCGGTGCGTTTGCCAAATGTTAAGGCTTCCTGAGGACAGGCTTCCACACATGCAGGTGGTTTTCCATCTTTCAGGCGAGTGTCGTAACAGAAAATACATTTCATTATTTTTGGCTTAAAGGCACTGGAATATTTAAATGTTGGAATATAAAACGGACAGGCAATCATACATGTCCTGCAACCAACACAGACTTTTGAGTTGTAAATAACTGCGCCTTCCGGTGTTTTGGTGTAGGCATTGACAAAGCATGAGGTCAGGCAAGCTGGCTCATTACAGTGGTTACACTGAATTTTACGAAAAAGTGGATGCTCCAGTTCTGGGCCATCATATCTATTGACTACCGTATAGGCAGTTTCATCAGTTCGTCGTTTCTCACCATGATGGATTTCGTCAAATACTGAATAGTCGTCAAATGGTTTGGCTGGTTCCGGCAGTCCCTGTTCTTTATTACATGCTGCTTCGCAGCTTCTGCAGCCGACACAACGGGTCAAGTCAACCAGTACACCCATGCCATCCGGATAGCCTTCAAAATTATGGGCGGCGACGGATTCTTTGTTTTTTAGAACCGCAGCGGCAGCAGTAGTTGCCAGACCGCCTTTTAGAAAGTTTCTACGGTTAAATAATTTTTTCATTGTTGTACCTCTCTTTTATAACTGTCAATAATGACTGATCAATGGTGTGGATCAGAACCAGAAGATGCCGGACTGTGTTTACCGGTGTTAAACATCTTCTCACCAGCATCATTCATGGTGTGACATTCCTGGCATCCGGTGGGGCCGGATGTTGTTTCATGACAGCCTATACAGTTGAGATGATATGCGCCTTTCAGACCCGGTTTGTCTATATGGTACAGTCTCGGGTTTTCCAGTGTTTTTAAGTAATCCTGATTGAATCGATCTGCGGCATGACAGTCAATACATGCAACCACATCAGCCTCTTCTCCATCATGATGGCAGCGGGCGCAATTGGGGTCTGCAACCGTACCATTGGTGGTGTGATGATGGCATTCCTGACAGCTGGCGTATTCAATATGCATGGCATGATCAAATTCTACCGGGGCGTACAGTCGTTCCATGGAATCAATTGTTACTTGTTCTGGTGCGTCATCTGCCTCCATGCTCAGGACCAGAGCGGGTGTTGCAAATACACCTCCAAGGGCCAGGGCTAAGGCTGTTGTTCGCACTAAGTTCCTCTGTGTTTTCATTGAGCTTCCTCCGTAATAAAATCTTCAGGGTAATCCTGTAATCTCATTTTAATTTTTCAATCCTCCCTCTGTTTTTTCAAAAGTTCCTTTTCTATATTTTTTTCGTTTATATAACAGTGATGAACAATATCCATTTCTTCAGCATCAACGGTTTCGTTGACCAGTAGCGCCTCGGCAAGTTTATGCAGGAATTTGTTGTTTTTTGTAAGCAACTCTTTTGTTTCCTGGTTACAGAGTTCGATAAGGTCTTTCACTTCTTTGTCGATCAGTTGTGCGGTTTTTTCACTGTATGGTTTTTGAGAGCTTGTGCCGCCGAGATGACCGGCTTCTTCATGCATATAGGCAACTGGTCCAATGTTTGGACTCATACCGAATTCACAAATCAAACGGGTGGCAATTTCGGTGGCCGAAACAATGTCATTGCTGGCCCCTGTGGTTTGATGGTTGAATACGATCTCTTCAGCAACACGGCCACCCATCAAAATTTTAATTCTATTGACCAAATACTCTCGGGAGTATGTGTACTTATCGTCCAGAGGGATCTGTTGGGTCAAGCCAAGGGCACGACCTCGCGGAATAATTGTGATCTTTGTTACCGGGTCGGTATCTGGGAGAAGTGTTGCCGTAATGGCGTGTCCTGCTTCATGATATGCCGTGACCCGCCTGTCTTTTTCACTGATAACGATATTTTTGCGTTCAAGCCCCAGACTGATTTTGTCTTTTGCTTCTTCAAAATCATCAAGGTCAACAGCCGTTTTATTCTGTCGTGCGGCCATAAGCGCTGCTTCGTTAACGAGATTTGCGATCTCTGCCCCACTGAATCCAGGGATAGATCTGGCAATTTCAGAAAGATTGACTCCCTGGGCCATCTTGATGTTTTTTGCGTGTACATCTAATATTCGGCGTCGGCCTTTGACATCAGGAAGGGATATGGTCACCTGACGATCAAAACGACCGGGACGGAGCAGGGCCGGATCAAGAATGTCCGGACGATTGGTGGCTGCAATAATGATCACTGTCTGATCAGAATCAAAACCATCCATTTCCACAAGCAGGGCATTTAATGTCTGCTCTCGTTCATCATTGGAACCTGTCGCATTGCCACCACTTCGTTTGCCACCAATGGCATCTATTTCATCAATAAAGATGATGCTGGGAGCATTCTTTTTTGCAGCGGTAAAGAGCTCTCGTACTCGTGAGGCACCGACACCTACAAACATTTCAACAAAGTCGGAACCACCGATGGAATAGAAAGGAACCGAAGCCTCACCGGCAATCGCCTTGGCAAGCAGAGTTTTTCCTGTTCCTGGAGGTCCCTCAAGGAGAACGCCTTTAGGGATGTAGCCGCCAAGGATTGAAAATTTTTCTGGATTTTTTAATGATTCGACTATTTCTATAAGTTCTTGCCTGGCTTCACTGATACCTGCAACATCATTAAAAGTTAGGTTCGTTTTGGTGATTGGCTGGAACGAACCGCTTTTTCCCTTACTAAAATTACCTTTGCCGTTTTGACTGTTTCTACTAAATATTAAATAGCCACCGAGAATGAGCATGATTGGCAGCATAGAGCTGGATAAGCCAGAAAAACCATGGGATTCTTCTTCTGTGGTTATGCGAACCGCTTTTTCTTTTAACAGGGGAAGGATTGTTTGCAAGTCTGGAATGTAAGTACTGAAGCTGAGGTTGGTGACACTTTCTATGGTTGCGTTACCACCTTTGAGGTGAATACTTGTAATTTTATTATCATCCAGACATTTGATAAATTGGGAATAGGATAATTCTTCAGCAGTTGTTTCGTTGATATAGATATTATATCCAACCACCCCGATAAAAGTGAGAAGCAACATGAGTAAACCTGTTTGGATCTGTGTCATCTGCTACTCCTTCGATGAAGAGGTAATGGTTTTATAGGATTGCGATTTCTGACTTAACACTCCTGAAAGAAGAAGCTGAAAAATGGCTTCCGCATTGGGAAGCATTGCGGCGTTATTGCGAAAACAGAATTCGTCCAGATAGAGTTGCAGGTGCTTTGTCAAAACAGCCCCACGATGAATTCGGGTAAGCCAGATAGCAAAACTTCTGGTCAGGTGATCGATGCGAAATGGTGTTCCTTTTTCTGTGCCTAGAACAGGCAAGTACCTGTTTTTATCAATGCTTGTGTAAGAGTCATTTTCAGAAATAATAATTGATGAGCCAAGAGTGACATTTTTAGAAAGAAATCTATCCACGACTGCTGATGAGAGATGATCTATGATCTGCATCTTAATTCGTCCTGTAATACCTGAGGGGTAGATCACCTCAGCAGCCGTGAGGATATTTACATCATCACCTTTTTCTCCGTTCATTCTGATGCTGTCAGAACAGAGTTCGATTGTCCCCTGACAAGGTTTATTGTCTGCTGCACCCATAGCCATACGCAGCTTTTGTAACCAGGTCCAGGCCGTCTGATAGCTGGAGAGTTTGAGCAGACGCTGCAGGTCTTTGGCGCTGGATCCACTCTCACTGGTTGCAAGCCACCAGATGCATAGAAGCCATTCAGCCAGAGGTTTTTTTGTTCCATGCATGATAGTGTTGGTGGTGATTGATGTGGGGTGCCCGCAGTGTCCGCAATTGATTGTCTTTGCTGGTAGTTGCTCCTCGTTTATCCAGTTGCAATAGGGACAGACAAAACCGTTTGGCCAGCGTTTTAAAAACAGAAAATCCAAACAGACACTTTCGCTGTGAAATGAGTCTTTGAATTCCTGAATGCTTTCTGGGAAATTTCTGTTTTGTGTTTGATAAACCAGCATACATTTTCCTTTGGCCTTGAGCCTATCCACTTTAATTTGAGTTATTGCACATATGATGCCATTGGGCGAAAATGGATCGTTTATGTTTCTAACAACTTGAAAGTAGGGAGGTAATGTGAGTGTTTTGCAGAAGGTTGAAGCTTTGTGGAGGGGGCGCTGCTGGCGTTTGTTAGAAGCTTATTGAATACTTAAACTTTGACAAGTGACGGTACAACAGGAGGATAGTGTGATTTGCTGTGCGTGAGGAGATTTGTCAGAACTACAGCAAAAGTGTAGTTTGTGCCACACTAGTGCGGCCACAGATGTGTAGTATTTGGCTGGTGCCGGTGTGAGATTTCTTAAAATTGGATGAAAATATTTGTTACCTGAAGCCCTGAAAAGATAAGGTAATGGAACTATCATGACTTGATAGAAAGTGATAACACATTTTGGCGTATGATATCAGAGGCAGTCACCGCCATCAAAGTTAAAGGCGGCACAGCGAAGATCGATTACCCAGGTCCCGTCATCGCAGTAGCCATCTCCAATCCACTCCAGAATGGTAGCGCTCTCAACGCATTGAAGGATACAGTCATATTGTAGATTGAGACCACATGGATCTCCGGGATAGGGGAAATGGTTATTTGAATCTGCCAGGATGGCCTGAATAAATAGCATCCAGGGGTTGTGGGGCTGT
>JAOZKX010000198.1 GCA_029935135.1 Desulfocapsa sp. | reverse complement strand
TGGGAAGAACCGGACGGGACCAGCTTTCCTCAGTACTCTCCACAGCCTCCACCGCTGCTTTTTGTCTCATTTCCTTCTTCTTCTCTACATCAATCTGCATCTCCACACTGGGCAATTCCTGCAGAACAGCATCGCCGGGACCGGGACTGTATTGCAGATTGACAAAGAAAAGCACCGAGGCTGCCGCCGCCAGTAACGAACCTCCCACAGTCAGCATTTTCGGCCGCAGAAACAAAAATGTTTTCTTTGCGACAGGCTGCTGTTCTGACAACAGCCCATCAAGCTCCAGCCACTCCCGATAACAACTGTCACAGAAGGCAAGGTGGCTTAAAAAGTCGCCCCGCTTTTTCTCTGGACATTTCCCATCCAGCAACAGTCCCATTTCCTGCTCAGAAAGACAATTCCCCAGGCTAGGGTGATTCCTGTCTGCTGCCAAGGCCAGCAGGGCTGTCCGCCTGTCTGCCTGCCGCCTTTTTCTTAAATCATCTTTCTCAGTCATAGACCACCTCCCCTTCCTCTGCAGAGAGTATGACGGTCACGAACCACTCTTGTGTCGGGCAAAAACTCATCTCAGCAACTCCAATATCTCTTCTGCAAGTCCTGCGCGTTGAAAATCCTGCCGCAACCTGGCGAGCAGGCGACGCAGACGACCGTTTACCTGATCCCGATTCAGGCCAAGTAAAACGGCCGCCCGTTTCACTCCCATATTATCCTGATACAAGAGTTTAAGAAGCAGCCTCTCCCCTGCTGTGATCGTTACCCCATCGTCTAACAGGGCGGCAAATGGTTGTGAAACAGAACTTTCCTCCTTTCCTTTAGCCAACTGAGCAAATAAAACGGCGAAAAGATGTGCCTGTTCCTCCTTTTCCAACACCTGATCCGGGCGCGGATTCTCACTGACAGTATCATCTTGCAGACCAACCTCCAGCCCTTGATGCGATCCACACTGGGGAATACGACTTAACAGGGTCAGCGCTGCCTCCTCAACATCTACGACCTCTTCTGCTGCACAACGGGTGGCAACACTCTCCACAGCATCTGCAAGCGGTAATCGCTGCATACAGAGAAATTGAAAGAGGAGAGACCAGATACCGCCCAGTTTCTTGACCCAGAGCGGAGAACGCAGACGACCAAATCGTTTTCTGGAGAAATCTTCCAGTAAGCGGTAGGAAAGAGAGGCAATAAAGGATCTGAATGTCCCCTTGCCGCTGAATTTCCGCACACGCTGCCAAGAGTCTGCGGCCAGAGAATCCATAACAAAGAGGGCCGCCTCTTCGGCAAGGGGCTGCGCTGAAAAGCGCCGCAGAGCAAGGCTGTTTATCAGTTCCCAGTGAGCCATGCTCTTTTCTTTCCACTCTTCACTCATTGCATGCCGCAAATGTATCAGGAACCTACTGCTGCGGAGACAATCTCAGAATCAAAATAGTTTACCGACATACCGGCATCTACCACCACGGTCTGAGCAGTTATCCCGGAAGAGCGGGGAGAAAGTAAAAAAGCTGCCAGATCTGCCGCCTCCCTGGTTTTCAGTGCCTTCTTGCGCAGAATCGCCTTTTCCGCATAGAGATAGCTGTCCACATATCCGGGGATTCCTGCAGAAGCCGAGGTCTTCAAGAGACTTGGTGCCACGGCATTAAAACGTACTTCTGAAAATGTTGAAAAGGACTTGGCCAGAAAACAGATTGATGAGTTCAGTGCCGCCTTGATAGGAGCCATATATCCATAATTTTCTGCAGCCATGGTGGTGGTGGAGATTGAAATGGTAACCGCTGCAGCATCCCGGGCAAACAGATCACGAAAATGATTGGAAATGGAAATAAAGGAAAAACAGGAGATATCAAATGCCTGGAGAAAATCTTTCTTCAGGGTTCCATAGAATGGCTGCAGACCCTCTGAATAGTTGGCAAAGGCAATGGAGTGAACAAGCCCGTCAATTCGCCCACCATCCCTTTCTCCCACGGCTTCTCCAATCTCTTTGCGCACCCGGACAATATTGTCTTCTTCCTCAACATCACAGATAAAAACAAGAGAATCAGGAAACAATTTTTTCGCCGTTTCCGCCCGCTCCCGGGAACGTACAACATGAAAAATCTTGCCGCCTTCTTCCTCTAGAACCCTGGCAACAGCTGTCGCCACAGATTTTTTATTTGCCAATCCAAAAACCACAAAGTTTTTCCCTTCAATCTGTAAAAATCCCATATTCTCCTCTTCCTGCCTGAGTAACTTTTCTGCAATTTTTTTCTTCTTCCCAAAGATACACCAGGACAAAGCTGACGACAAGGTGTTGCTCCATTCCCTGCTATACAGTATATAAAAAGAGGAAAAGACGGGTGTTAAGTATTAGGTTTTAGGTATCAGGTAAAAACCCAATACCCAATACCCAATACCCAATACCTAAAACCTAATACCCATAACTCACATGTCTCAATATATAATCGGTATCGATACCGGCGGCACCTACACAGATGCCATACTCCTTGATGGTAAGAACAAGGAAGTCCTGGCAACCGCCAAAGAACCCACAACCCATCATCGCCTGGCACTCTCCACCGGCAGAGCCCTGCAGGCCCTTCTGCAAAAGGCAGATATCGACAGAGAAGATGTCTCTCACCTCGCTCTTTCCACAACACTTGCCACCAACGCAGTTGTGGAAAAAAAGGGTGCCCGGGTGGCCGCCTTTATCATCGGCTATGTCAAACATTTCAAACTTCCCATTACCGCCACCATCTTTATTAAGGGTGGACACGACATCATGGGAAAAGAAGAAGAACCACTGGATATCGACAATATCATTGATACGCTCCACGGCCTGCGCAACGATGTGGACGCCTATGCTGTCTGCTCGGCCATGTCCATGAAAGATCCAAGCCATGAACTGGTCACAGAAAAGGCCGTCTCCATGGTTGATCCGAAACCATGCTTCTGCTCCCACAAAATCAGCCAGCACGCCGGAATGCGGGAACGGGCAGCCACTGCCGCCCTCCATGCCAAGCTGATGCCACTTATGGAAGACTATATCGAAGGTGTACAGGCAGCCATGCTGGCCAACAAACTCAGTTGCCCCGTTTCTCTTATTGCCGGAAATGGTGCTCAGATTGCCATGCGCGATGCCACCGAGCAGGCTGGAGTAACCGTTGCGAGTGGGCCCGCCTGCACCGCCGCATTTGGGGCTTCGCAGAACATAGACCACGCGCTGGTTGTTGATGTGGGAGGAACCACCACCGATATTGCCATGATAGAAAATGGAAAAACCGTTCTCTCACCTGAGGGATGCCAAATTGGTGACTGGCAGACCCATGTGGAAGCGGTGGATATGTTTACCGGTGGTATTGGTGGGGACAGTCATGTCATTGTTGATGAAAAGGGGACAATCCACCTGGGCCCCGGAAGAGTCATTCCCCTTGCCATGACAGTCGATTTTCCGGAAGTCAGTGACTGGCTGGGAGCAGAGCAGAAGGCAAAGTGCATCTCTCTTCTGCCGGAATTTGATGCCTCAAACCAGACTTCGCCAATTGTTCAGATTCTTGTTGCCAACGGTCCCTCCACAGCTGACACCATCCACAAACAAACGGGCCTTTCCGGTGTACCATTGGCCAAACAACTGGAACAGTTGGCCAGAAGTCAAATCATCCTGGAAACTGGTTTCACCCCCACTGACGCCCTGCATGTCCTGGGAAAGATTGATATTGGCGACAGGGAAAAAGCAGTGGCTGGAGCCAGAATACTAGGAGCCCTGGTGGGCATGGATGCAAATAATTTCTGTACAAAAGTTATCAGCATGACAGTAAAGAGAATAGAAGACCTGCTTATCGACTACATCATCCACCGCTACTGGGGAAAATCCCTCACTTCTTTTATCTCCACACGCAACGCTCATGCAGTGCTTGGGGTCAAATTCAGCCTTAAAATTCCCATAATCGGTATCGGGGCAGCCGCCCGTTACTTCCTGCCGGCAGTGGCTGAGAAGCTGGGCACTACCGTGCAGTTCCCCGAACATTGTGAAGTGGGAAATGGTATCGGTGCTGCATTGCTCGGAGCCGAACTTAAACGATGATGTTTAAAGGTATCGTTAAAAAATGATTCCCTTTATTACACAGATATAGGAGATCTATTAAGTTGAGGGCAGTCTGCTTTACTCATACCTTCAACAAAGCTACATTAATCACATGGAATAACATATTACCCGGCTTTATGAGCAAGGCGCTAATGCCGATCGACAGACAAACATTCCTTCTCAATACCACACTGTTGCATTGAATTAATTCACCAATGCATATAATCTTAAACGAGAAAATGGAAAGGTGATTGAAAGTTTTACGAGCCATTATTGGCAGCAGCCCAGAGTAACCAAACTGACCCTATGGAGTCGGTTATTTTATAACTTTTTTATCGTGGAGGCAAAATGAAGAAGAAACTCATTATTGCAGGTTCCATGCTGGTTCTACTCATATCTGGAGTAGCTCAAGCAGAGGATGCGTGTATTGATTGTCACAAAAAAATCTCACCCGGTCAGGTTCAAGACTGGCAGGTGAGTCGTCATGCTGAGGAGGGAGTAAGCTGTGACGCTTGTCACGGAGATGCTCACAGTAGCAAGGAAGACTACAAAAAAGCAGTTTTACCATCCGAGCAGGTATGTCAGGAGTGTCATGAGGAGCAGTTTGATCAATTCTCTCACGGCAAGCACAACTTTGGCTGGACCTCTATGAATGCCATACCCGCCACCCATCTTGCCCCTGATCAACTGATGGAAGGCGGTGGTGGTTGCGGTGGTTGTCATAACATGGGCATCAAAACTGAAGCCCAGAAGAAAGAACAACTGACAAAAGGCTATCGCTACCAGAACAACTCTTGTGACGAATGCCATACCAGACACACTTTCTCCAAGAAAGAGGCTTTAGATCCACGAGCCTGTCAACAATGCCATATGGGCTATGATCATCCTCAATGGGAGATGTGGTC
>JAOZKX010000197.1 GCA_029935135.1 Desulfocapsa sp. | reverse complement strand
TCCGAACCAAAATCACCGGAACCGCTGACATCAATCATCAGCATAATGGTCAGTTCCCTCTCCTCGGTGAATTTCTTGATATGGGGAATACCTGTGCGAGCCGTGACATTCCAGTCGATGGTTCTGATTTCATCGCCCGGAACATATTCACGGACTTCATCAAAGTTCATGCCCCGCCCCTTGAATACGGATTGATAACTTCCGGCAAGGGTGTCATTCACCAGGCGTGAGGTGCGAACCTCCACCTGACGAACTTTTTTCAGGATTTCTTTTGTTATTTGCTCTTCCATGGGTGCTTTCAAATACCTTAAGGAACAGGAACGGTATCTAGAATCTTGCGAATAATATCTTCGCTGCTGATCGCCTCTGCTTCAGCCTCATAACTGATGCGAATACGATGCCGCATCACATCAAGGGCAGCCGCCTTCACATCGTCGGGTGTCACATATCCACGCCCGGCAAGAAATGCCAGGGCCCGGGAGACAGCCTTGAGATTGATGGTGGCCCTGGGAGAGGCACCGGTTTCGATATAATCATGGAGATCAAGATTAAAAGCCTTGGGGTCACGGGTGGCACAGACAAGAGAGACAATATAGTCCTTGATCTTGTCATCCATATAGATGGAGTCAACGACCTTACGGGATGCCAGGATATCATCAGGTCCCAAGACCGGATTCACCTGCACCTTGGAATCCGTATGATTGACGGCATCGAGAATCAGCCTCTCCTCTGTCATACTTGGATAATCCACCACAACCTTTAACATAAAACGATCCACCTGCGCCTCCGGCAGTGGATAGGTTCCTTCCTGTTCAATGGGGTTCTGGGTGGCCAGGACAATAAAGAGTTCCGGGAGCATAAAGGTCTGGTCGCCGATGGTGACCTGTTTTTCCTGCATGGCTTCGAGGAGTGCAGACTGGACCTTAGCAGGGGCTCGATTTATCTCATCGGCCAAGACAAAAGAGGAGAAGATGGGCCCCTGTTTTACCTCAAATTTTGTATCTTTGGGATTATAAATCTGGGTTCCGATGATATCTGCAGGCAGCATATCGGGAGTAAACTGGATACGCCGAAAATCAGTATGTACAGTCATGGCAAGGGTTTTCACGGCCAGAGTCTTGGCAAGACCGGGCAGGCCCTCCAAAAGGATATGGCCGCCAGTGAGCAGGCCGACCAGCAAGCGTTCGATCAGATGCTCCTGACCGATTATCGCTTTTGCCATCTCCTGCCGCAAGAGTCCCACCCAGGCAGAACTGGCAGCAACAGACTCATTAATTGCCTGAATAGAGGTAAACCCATCCGCCTGCTGTGAGGGAGATGGGGGGGGGACAGGGGAAGAGGTTCCCATGGGTATCGGCTCGTTCATAACAGCTCCTTGTCTACAAAAGATATGAGAAGATTTTCAGATAACTCTCCACACAGTAACACGCAAAGATTACAGGAACCTTTCAGAAACATTACAAAGCTGTAATGTTTCTTTTTTTATTTTATGCAGCATAGTTACACCTCCAGCATCCTCCCTGCACACGGTGCTCTTATACCCGCCAATACTATTTGACTCCTCGGTTGCCATATCATAGAATACAAAAGATCGACTGTTGTGAATCTTTTGGCCAATATAGCATAACTACTGTAATTTTGGACCAATTCTACTATTTTTCAGCACCTGTATACGGAGAGAGTAATATGAAATATTTGTTGAGTTTTATTGTGCTTTTCACAGTTTGTTTTTCAATGTCTCCAGCCACTGCCCTGAACAATGTTGTTGTCATCCCACTGAATTCCGCAAAAAAACTAAAAAATGTTATTACCGTCTCACTATCAAATGGAGATTTCACCGACCCTGCCACAGCAGTGGCTTCCATTGTTGATGCCAGTGATACCAACCCATACCTGGTGCTGATTGGCCCCGGCATCTATACCTTAACAACACCATTAACCTTAAAACCATATGTCGTTGTTGTTGGATCTGGAGTGAAAAACACCACATTAACAGGGGCAATCAGTACGAATGTTGATGATGCTACTTCCGCCATGGTTATCGGAGCTTCCTATAGCGCAATATCCGATCTCAAAATTCTTAATTCTGGAGGGAGTCATTTTTCTATTGGAATCTATAACGATGGTGCCAGCTATGATATCAGTCGAGTTACCATAGAAGCCTGGGGAGGCTCAATGGGAACTTATGGTATTTTTAACATTAACTACTCAAGCCCGACAATAACAGATACCTTGGCCTATGGGGGACAGAGCCCCGTCACATCATATGGCGTGTACAATAATTCCTCCTCTCCGATATTAACCCATGTAACACTGGATGCCTGGGTCGATGAGATCCAAGGCGGCAATGCATCTGCAATCGGCAACTTTGTCTCTTCTCATCCACATGTAAGATACAGCACCTTAGAAGGTTCCACCCAAAGTATTAAACAAGGCGATGGAAACACCATTCATGTGAGCTACTCTACGCTTATCAGGGGAGTTGCTTCTATTGGAGGAGGAAGCGGCACACTGACATGTGTGCACAATGATAACGGCAATGGAGCCGCACTGAATAGTAATTGTATTAGCCCCTGAACGAACGGGAAATTGAGTGCAAAAAACCGTATGGACACACAGACGAAGAGACTGCCTTTGCCTTTTTCTTCCTTCTTGTTGGCGCCCAGATAATCGCTCGATCACATGGCGGAATTCAACTATTCCAACAGGCGGCAGAGGCTGTTATCTCAGGTTTTGAGAAGTAACCTTTTTTACTCACCATTCTCCCCCAGCAGACAACCTTCCGAATAAACACACATACGAAAAGCACAACATGAAACCCGTAGAACCATACAACGGCTTTGAGCAGGGACCCATTCGCCCCCCCAGTGAAGCCACAAGCCTCCTTATCAGGATCACCCGCAACTGTCCGTGGAATCGCTGTACTTTTTGCGGAATATACAAGGGTACAAAATTCAGCCTGCGCGCTGTGGACCATGTTTTGGGTGACATTGATACAGTTAGTTTCTATGTGGATGCAATTGAGTCTGCGAAGAAGGCAGGCACTGCTATTTCCCAAAAATCGCTTGGCCAACTTGCACCCGACGGGAACAAACAAGACCTGCAAGCCCTCCATGCAGCATCCAGTTTTGTTGCCAATAACATGCAATCAATTTTCATCCAGGACGGCAACAGTCTGATCATTAAACCGGGCGATCTAATCCGTATCCTGCAGCATCTTAAAGAGGCCTTTCCACGGGTGCAACGGGTTACCTCCTACGCCAGGTCTCATACCATTGCCGGAATAAGTGATGAAAACCTCAGCCGTATGGCCGATGCAGGTTTAAACAGGATCCATATCGGCATGGAGTCCGGTTCGGACAGGATACTGAAAAGGGTAAAAAAGGGCAGTGATAAGGCGACGCAGATTGCTGCCGGACTAAAGGTCAAAAGAGCGGGTATTGAATTATCAGAATACTTTATGCCGGGCCTTGGCGGTAAAACATTGTCGCTGGAAAATGCAAGGGAAACTGCCGATGCCCTCAATCAAATCAATCCTGACTTTATCCGCTTACGAACCCTTGCTCTACCTGCCTCCGCACCCATCACCGGAGAGTTTGAGAGAGGAAAGTTCGATAAGATGGGTGAGGTCGATACTGCCCGGGAACTGCTCCACTGGCTGGAAGCGTTGAGCGAAATAACGAGTACCATACGAAGTGATCATGTGCTGAATCTCTTTCCTGAAATTGACGGAGTGCTTCCCGGTGATAAGGAAGCGATGATGCAGCCGGTCCGTAATTTTCTGGAACTGGCCTCCGAAGAACAGATGATTTTCTGCATCGGCAGAAGAAGCGGTAGAATTGCACGGTTCAGTGATTTAAGTAATCCCGTGCTGCATGACTATGCCCTGCAGATATGTTCAGAATGTGGTGCCACCCCGGCAAATTTCGACAAGGCCATTGATTCGATAATGCAGCGCTTTATTTAATGGCCTACTTGCTGTTTACCAGTGTGCGTGTCTGCCAGACGACATACTACAAAAAAAACCCAGGTGAAAACAGCAATGTATACAGAAAATAGCCAAAAACTACTATTAGCAGAATGAGGAAAAAGCATATGGGACTTACCAAAAACAGTCAAAAACTTTCATGCGATGTCCTGGTCATAGGCGGAGGAGGTGCCGGTCTTAGAAGTGCCATCGAAGCAAGGGAAAACGGCGCTCGGGTAATCCTTGTCTCCAAGGCAAAGGTCGGGTACGGCAACAACACCATCATGTCAAAGGCCATCCTCACTTCTCCCGGATGGGGAGACAGCGCTGACACCCCCCAGGTTTATCTGCAGGATACCATAAAAGGGGGACACTATATCAACGACCAGAAACTGGTGCATGTTATGGCGGAAGAGGCCGGGCATCAGCCTTTAATCCTTGAGAGGTATGGCGCCACTTTCTCAAAAAAAGGCAACCAGTTTAATCTTCTTGCCATTCCGGGTCACTCGTTTGCCCGGGATGTACAGGGAAGGACCCACAAGGGCAAAGATTATATGATGCCCCTCATCTCATATGCCCGGGAAATAGGTGTAGAGTTCGTTGATAAAGTTTTTATTACGAAACTCCTTGCCAGCGGCAACAGGATCGCTGCAGCAACTGGCGTTTCCGCAGATGGTCGTTTTTTCACCTTTGCAGCCAAGTGCGTTATCTTAGCCACTGGAGGCTACTCCCAGATTTATTTCAACACCAGCAACACGCCGGGAATAAACGGGGACGGTCTGGCCCTGGCCTATGAGCTGGGCCTTCCTCTAAAAGATATGGAATTTGTCCAGTACTATCCCACAGCCTCCGGAAAAAGAGGCAGCAATCTTTTGCTCTATGAAGGATTTCTTTTTAATGGGGCTGTGTTAAAAAATGCCGATAACGAAAATATTCTCAGCAAACACGGCCTGACCAACCCGCAGACCATCACCAGAGACCTGCTGGCCCAGACAATTTTCAAGGAAATCC
>JAOZKX010000196.1 GCA_029935135.1 Desulfocapsa sp. | reverse complement strand
ACTTGCGTACACACGCTTTCCAAGCGTGCGCCTTAAGCCTCTCGGCCACCCCTCCGTGATTATTCAGTTTTGCTGAATGTGTGGTTTTTAAACGGAGAAGGGAAATTTAGCAATCAAAAACTTATAAAGATCGGAAAAAAGCATGCTGATCTATTGTAGACCGCGTTTTTTTCTAAAAAAGTCTTTTAACAGGGCTGCGCATTCTTCTTTGCAGATGCCTCCTGAAATTTCAAGAGTGTGATTGAGAAGGTTGTCTGTTCCTATAGAATAGCGAGAGCCGGCTGCTCCAGTCTTTGGGTCAAAAGCTCCAAAGACCAGTCTTTGTATGCGGGCATGGATTATAGCACCCATACACATAATGCAGGGTTCCAGTGTGACATAGAGGGTCGTTCCGGTCAGGCGATAATTCTTACAAGTTTCTGAAGCATTTCTGATGGCGTTGATTTCTGCATGGGCGGTGGGGTCATGATGAGATATGGGGCTGTTAGCGCCCTCAGCTATTTTTTTGTTATCTGTGGTGAGTATGGCACCTACAGGTACTTCATCACGGTTTGCAGCAGATTTGGCAAGTGTTATGGCAGCTTGCATAAATGTGATGTCAATTACACTTTGTTTCATAGCTGTGGGGAATGTGTTAGGAATATGACTTTTAATAACAAGTAAATATGAAGTACATTCAAATAAATTTGCAAAAATAATAATTATTCCGTATTATCTTGATACCAATTACAAATATGAAATGAGGCCGTGAGCCCTACCGGGAAAATCTATGTATACAATTTTAGCAAGCGCAATTCCAGAAGAAAGTCGTGTTGTTATGGAATCTGCGTTTAAAAATATGGCAAAAGTTAAATTTTGTTCTGCTGATAATACTCTTTTTAATGAATTAAAAGAGCGAGAATATGATTTGCTGTTTTTATATGCTTCCAAAGAGTCTGAAGGAATGGGGTTGCTGGAAAAAATAGATAAGAGTTTATCTAATATGCAGGTTATCCTTATCAGCAAAGTAGAAAGGCCAGAATTTGTTGTTGAGGTTCTACAGAATGGGGCATGTGATTACCTTGTCTATCCTCCCTCTGTACCTCGATTGGAAATGGCTATGCAGAGAGCCATGGAACATAGGGCCCTTCGGAATGAAATTGATTATTTGCGTCATAAGCAGGATATCATATATCACTTCAGTGATGTGATTTCTTTTAGTTCGAATATGCAGAATGTTTTAAAAAGTCTGGAAAAATTTTCAAAAACTGATTCGACAATTCTTATAACAGGTGCAACAGGTACAGGTAAAAGTTTTCTCTCCGGAACTGTTCATTATAACAGTCCTCGAAAACAGAAACCTTTTATTAAAATAAATTGCGCCAATATTCCTGAAAACCTCCTTGAATCAGAACTTTTTGGTCATGAAAAAGGGGCCTTTACCGGTGCAGATAAACAGCGTATCGGGCGTTTTGAACAAGCCGGTGGAGGTACTTTGTTCCTGGATGAGATTGGAGAGATCAGTCTGGGGCTGCAGTCAAAACTCCTGCGGGTTCTGGAGGAGAAATCCTTTGAACGGGTGGGGGGCAATAAAACGATCTATTCTGATGTACGGGTTATTGCAGCCACCAATAAAAATCTATCTGAGCAGATCCAAAATGGAAAATTCAGAGAAGATCTTTTTTATCGGATTAATGTTTTACCCGTCCGTCTTCCTGATTTAAAAGACAGGCCGGAGTGTATTGAACCCCTTGCCCAGTATTTTTTAAGAAAATATTCTAAATTACTGGGAAGTAATGTCGGAGGATTTACAGACCATGCTCTCAAGCAAATTCGAGGTTACAGCTGGCCCGGAAACATCAGGCAATTAGCAAATACCATTGAACGATCTGTTATCTTAGAAGATGGTGACAAGATAGGGATACTGAATTTATCCCTTCCCCGTGTTCATCAGAGATCGGTCATAAAGGGGAGTATCAGCAGCGAAAAAAATGACATTAAAGACAGTGGGCCGGCCTCACTGGTAGGCCAGGAAAAAGAGCTTATTTTATCTGCGCTTGATGAGTGTCTCTGGGTACAGAAAAATGCCGCAGTACTGCTCGGTATCAGTCCCAGGTCCTTAAATTATAAAGTAAAGAAGTTTGGTATTACCCATCCGCACTGGCGCAAGCATAAATAGTCTGTTCAAAACAAGACTACCCGGCATGGTTGGAGCAGCATTAGCCAGTCATAACGAAATATAATGATTACTGAAGGCTGGAGTTTCCGTTATCGGGTGTGAAACTCCAGCCTTTTACTTTTGGCCTGAATTGTTTGACATTATCGTGGTGTGACATTTGGTATGCACATACGACAGGCTACAGACTCAAAATCATACGGTATGTATCCGTTGAAATTTTGATCAAGGCTGATAATTTTTTCAACTCGTATGGGATTAACATCTATTTTAAACAGGCTGTTTTTATAGCTTCCATGAGCAGCTGAGGTTTCAACACCCGTTGTTCCATAAAAAGTATTTCCACGATAGTAGTTAAATCCTTCCACATCATTTAAATGCTCGCCGTTAACTGTCAGAATACTTGGGGCTGAAATGTCACCAGTTCTTTTATCTATAACCACCAGTCGATCGTCAAGTCCTCTTGCATTGGCAATACCGAATAGCGTACCATTCTCATCTATACCAATGTCATCCAAATCATACCAGGCTGCACCTTCCGTATTCGTTCCAATTTCAACATAATCAACACCTGGACCAAATGCATCCGCGACAAAAGTTCCTGTGGATGGGTTGATTTGCAGCAGAAGATCAGATGTAACCAGGCGGTTAGCTCCATAAAGAATTCCTGTTGTTGGGTCAAATGCTATACCATCAAGGTCTGAAAAATCGACTAAGCCTAAAGTTCCATTACCTGTGCCAAGTCCATATGGATTTACAGGAGTAAATGATGAGGTATTACCTGGTGTTGTATCTACTATCCCTAAAATATGTGAATCAACGGCGTAAAGAATTGTGTTGTCTATTGATAGTGTCAGCGATTCGATACTCCCAACCCCCAAGCGGCCTACCAGTTCCAATTTATCCTCAGCAAAGGTGTATTTTAATAATGCTGAGTTTATTGAACCTTCTGTTGTAATCATTTCATTGTCACGGTCAGAAACCATATAGCAATAGAGCGGTTCATCTGAACATTGTGGAGGTAACATTGCTCCCCTAAACAGTCCCCATGGGAATGCTCCTACAGCTATAGTGAGTGATACATTATCTTCGTCATCCTCGAGTTGGTTGCCGTCATCATTGTTTGGCAGAGAATCTATATCGGTCTGATCAGCAGCTGTGACCTGGACAATATTAACATAATTGCCGTTGGCAACGATATCTGCTTCAAAGGTAAAGCTTTCTGAGGCTCCATTGTTGAGATTGATTCCATTCCATGTAAGGATATTGCCTGATAAGGTGCCAAAGTTACTGATGTTATGGATATTGGCGTACCCGTTGGGAAGAGCATTGGCCACTGATACACCTGTCGCGTCACCAGGGCCATTATTGCTGATAGTGATAGTAAAAGTGACAGTGTCACCCACACTGTAGGGACCAGGGGAAAGTGTGACAACAAGGCTTAGGTCAATTGCAGGCGGCATAAAACCATCTGCGTCTGAGCCGACATCACCTGCAGGAACTACAACCGTTGTCGGGTCTGTTCCTTCTGTACGGGTAAATGTCTGATCAATATCACTCTGCTCAAGATCAACAAGGGCATCACCTGGTGGAACAGAGATGGCATAGCTACCTGAATCATCGGTTATGAGAGTGTGGATATTTCCATCAATATCAGTGACAGTTATATGCACTCCAGAGATTCCAGGTTCTCCAGCATCCTGACTGGAATTACCATTGGTGTCTTCATAGACGACACCTTGAAGCGTACCGTTTTCAACAGGTGGGGCAAAGCCATCCCTGTCCGTAACTGTGCCACCGGATGGCACAGTTACAACGGTTGAATTTGTTCCTTCAGTTTGAATACTCCCGCCGGGCAATGTACTTGTAACAATATCCAAGGTGACTAATCCCGCAGGAACAGTAGCACGATAAGTTCCGTTCATATCGCTGCTCACTGTTTGAACATTGCCAAGAGAATCAGCAACAACAGTTTCAACACCTGCAATACCTCGTTCATTAACATCCTGCATTCCATTGCTGTTACTGTCCTCATAAATCAGGCCAGTTACTGTACCGGAACTAGCGGCAGGCTCGTAACCGTCGACATCAGTAGCCGTACCATCAGCTGGAACAGTTACTGTAGTGGAGTTTGTTCCTTCAGTTTGAGTACTGCCTCCGGGGATAGTTGTTTCGTTAATATTTATTGCTGTGGAACCAGGACTTACGGTTACATCATATGTACCCGTGGCATCAGTGGTTACATTCTGGACAAAGCCTGTACTGTCAGTAATAGTAACACTTACTCCTGCAAGGCCTGGTTCACCAGAATCCTGAGCACCGTTACCATTGCTGTCTTCATAAACAAATCCCTCTACCCGACCTGAACCGGCTGGTGGTGTATATCCATCAACATCACTGGCAATACCTCCTGGAGACACTACTACCGTTGTCGGATTTGTTCCTTCTGTCTGAACAAATCCGGCTGTAAGGGTGGTCTCATCAATATTGATTAAAGTAGAGCCGGCAGGTACCTGAACGGCATAGTTTCCATTTGCATCAGAAATAAGAGTAGTTGAAACTCCATTACTATCCGTTACGATAACGCTGACACCTGCAATGCCGGATTCTCCAGGATCCTGAATAGCATTGCCGTTTCTATCTTCATAGATGGTGCCGGCAGCGACACCATCTATTGCCGTCGCTGTTGCTGTATCATTGGCAGAGGTTGTGCCGTCTGCTGATCCACTGGCTATGTTGACAACACTCCCGTTATCAAGGTCGGACTGAACCACTGAATAACTGGATGTACAGGTGAGCGCTTCTCCTGGATCAAGGTTACCGTCATTGTTACCGATAGTGGTCACTCCAGGACAGCTTACTGATGTTTTATCATCAGCAACGCTTACGAGACCTGCGAGTAA
>JAOZKX010000496.1 GCA_029935135.1 Desulfocapsa sp. | reverse complement strand
CGTTTTCTGCCCTTTGCAGGACCCTGCGGATCTTTTTCGGGACTGTTGGTATAGTAGTGCTTGTCATATCGGTCTTCCACCCACTCCGCCACATTGCCATGCATGTCATAAAAACCGAATTGATTGGGTTGTAATTTCCCAACCGGGTGGCTTTGTGCATACGAGTTGAGCTCATACCAGCCATATTCTTTTAAAATTGCACCTTCAGGATCATCACCGTAGCAATAGTTTGTTTCACTGCCTGCTCGCGCCGCATATTCCCATTCGGCCTCGGTGGGAAGGCGGTAAAGAGTGGTGTTCTCGAGTGTATTCAGCTTTTCGATAAAAACTTGCACATCATTCCATGACACCTCGTCCACAGGTCGATCAGGTGAGAGAAAATTACTGGGGTTCACGCTTCCCATCACAGCTGACCATTGTTGCTGAGTTACTTCTAATTTCCCCAGATAAAAAGATTTTGAAAGAGTTACTTTATGGCGAGGAGTTTCCTTGGAACTTCCTCCCTCATGCTTCTGAGCCCCCATCCAGAATGTTCCGGCTGGAACAAGGAGGAAGTCCATTTGGATTCCGTTGGTATAGTTCTGTAATGGCATCTTTTTTATGTCCTTTAGCAGGTCTTCCCTTGCGTGGGCTAACGGCGGTATGATAAAGAGTAGGGTGAGGAAGAGGATCCCTGGGGAGACTGGTTTTGGAGATGTTGTCGTTCTTTGTATCATTGTGGGATTTATAGTTTACACCGTATTTTTTAAAGAAAATGATTGGGAGCGTGCACAGTTTTGTTTTTGTGTTTGCGCCAGATGTATTCCAGGAAAATGGCAGCTCGCATCTCGTAGGGCTTCTTGGAACTGATCTGATTATTCCCTTTGAATGAGTTCTCTGTATTTCTCAGCTGGTAGGATATGGAAGATTCCCGTTGCTGTCGTACATAGGTCATTGTCGCTGTTCAAAAGTGATGCCTGCATATGGATTTTGGGACCTTTCTTTGAAATGACCTGACAGGTAACTTTGATTTTTTCGTTACCGATATACACTGGTTGTAAAAAATCGATGTTAAGACCTGAGGTAACAGCCATTTCTTGAGTAAAGGCAAAGCTCGTCCATCCCATTATTTCATCCAGGAGACCCATTTGGATGCCTCCATGGAGTATATTTCCCTGGCCGGCAAAATGCTGAAGCGGCAGATATTCAGTGGATGCTTCTTTCTTGATTTTGTCCCAGTAGAATGTAAGTTTTAAACCTTTATTGTTCTCATTGCCACAAAAGAAACAATCGTTGTCAGGAAATGGGTTTGGTATTTTTTCTTTCATTTAGTTTGCTCAATATGCACTGATATACGGACATCGCCATAATCATTATTCAAGAATTATAGGGCTCCTCGCTGTTTTGAGTGGGTAATGGTTGCTAAGGCATAAGCCAAACTGTT